>CAZRMG010000022.1:15023-15367 GCA_964601095.1 uncultured Melioribacteraceae bacterium
CCATGATTTCCATGTTCCGTGATCAACAACGCAATCAAAACAATTTGTGATGTCGCCCGTCGTGCGCCACAAATGACCAATATTTTTTCCCCATAACCAGGGTTTATTATTTCCCCATTCGCATAAACTAAAAACAATTGGTCTGCCCGCAGCAAATAAAGCATCGCGCATTGTTGTGTATGCACCTTCGGCATTAAGTCCTTCTGTATCGCACCAATCATATTTTAAATAATCGATTCCCCATTGTGCATAAGTATAAGCATCTTGGTATTCTCTTCCACGGCTTGCGGGACGACCACCGCAAGTTGTATTGCCTGCATCTGAATAGAGCCCAATCTTCAATC
>CAZRMG010000023.1:0-5088 GCA_964601095.1 uncultured Melioribacteraceae bacterium
CTAGTCTATTGGATAAAAATGAATTTTTAGAAAAATCATGTATCTATGAATATTACAATGTAACGGGCGAACAGCAAACGCTTATGCTTAATCCTGGTATGATAGCGTTTACAATCTGCCAGGTCCCGGTAATATATATACTCGCAGAGGAAGAAAAAATAATTGTTACGTTTGATAATAATAATGAAGTTGAGCTTGAAGGATTTGTACTGGGTGCAGGCATGAGTAAAATGATTTTCAACCGAGAAAATAAAGTTGTTAAGGTAAAAGTTTTAGTAAACAAATAAAGTACAATAAATAAAAAGGACATAACAATGAGCAAACCTTGGGCATTTATTTTATTGATAGCTTTTACGGTTTTTTTAGCCCCTTCGTATGCGAATGCAAATTCGAAAATCAAAGGAAGAGTTTTTGATAAAAGCACAGGAGAACCGCTGCCTGGGGCAAATGTTATTGTTGATGGAACCGGGCTGGGTTCTGCAACCGATTTCGACGGTCAATATCTTGTGAACAGCGTTCCTCCCGGTAACTACACTGTAAAAGTATCTTACCTTGGCTATCAAGCTGAATCATATAAAATTAATCTCGTAGATAATACAACAATGGTGCTCGATGCCGCGCTCGAACTGATGGTTATTCAAGGCGAAGAACTTATAATTACCGCGCAGGCAGAAGGACAAATGCAGGCAATTAATCAGCAGATAACTTCGAATTCAATTAAGAATATTGTCTCATCCGCTAAAATTCAGGAATTGCCTGAATCTAATGCTGCAGAAGCTGTCGGTCGATTGCCCGGTGTTTCTCTACAAAGAGAAGGCGGCGAAGGTAATAAAGTTATTATACGTGGACTATCACCGCAGTTCAACAAAATACAAATCAACGGCGTTAGTATGGCTTCAACCGGAAGAGTAACATACATAGGACAAGACGAAAATACAGTTGAAGACGATAGAAGCGTTGATTTAAGTATGATCTCGCCGAACGTTCTCGAAGGTATAGAAGTAAGCAAAACTGCAATGGCTGATCAAGAAGCTGACCAACTTGGGGGAACAGTAAATTTTAAACTTCGCGGCGCACCTAAAAAACCTACGCTAAATGCAACGGTACAGGGAGGTTATAACGGTTTAAGAAGCGAGACAAATAATTATTACTACGTACTCGGCGGGGGAATGAGATTTTTTGAAAATAAGTTCGGCGTGTTCTTCCAGGGTAATTTGGAAAAAACAGATAGAAGCAGCAATACTGCAAATGCCGGTTATGCAATTCAATTCGATACTTTGACGTTAACAAACAATCTTAATCTCCAAGATATTGACAGAATAAACAAAAGAATGGGCGGTGTTCTTGTTTTGGATTATGAACTATCTTCAACCAAAATAAAATTATCGAATACAATCAATAACATCGACATCAACACTTATACACGGCAGGAAAATTTTGACCCTGTTGGAAGAGTGCATACATACCAGGGCGATTACAGCGAAAGAAGTATGCTCACAGTTTTAAACTCTTTGGAAATTGAACAAATGCTTGGTGATTATAAAGTATTGGCAAACGTAAACTACTCGCAATCAACATCTAAAGTGCCGGATCAGGTTCAGATGAGAGCATATGAAAACAATGCATTTGTTAACAATTGGTCGTGGGATAATTACCCGATAAATCCAATCGATATTACAAACAAAGCATTAAATGATATTTCGAAAAGCAGGGTTAATTATTTCTACGGAAGCAACAGCAAAACTCTTGAAGAAGAAATTTCTGCAAAACTGAGTATTCAAAAAGATTTCCATACAAGTTTTGCAAATATAAGTATTAAACTCGGCGGTGATATCAAACATAAATTCAGAAAGTATGAATACGAACAATATGAAATTCCTTTGGGCTGGCAGGATATGGCTTTAACAAGATTATACTTAACGCAAAGATTCGGTATAACAGGTTACGATTATTCAAACGAAGATTTTCCATACGCACCGTTCATTGATAATAGTTACGATGCGGGCGATTTTAAATCGGGTGGAAGTTATACGATTAGCCGTACGCCAGAGCAGAATACTATGCTGGCGGTTTATAACGAAATAAAAAATCTTAAATCTGTAAACGGCGCACCGACAGGAAAAACTTTGTGGTATGATTATACTGACTCCAATCTAAACGATTATCACGGGACAGAGAATTATTACGCGGCTTACTTACTTCCGACAATAACTTTCTGGGATAACGCTTTAACATTTATTCCGGGTGTTAGGTTTGAACATACAACAACTGAATATACCGCAAACAGATCGAACGGCCCGGGTAAACCGACTGATCCATTCATCTATTTCGCGTACACTTCCAAACAACAAAATAATTATGTACTGCCGATGATTCACATTAAATACCAAGTATTTGATTGGTTTGATATTCGCGCAAGTTATACGCATACTTTAGCGCGTCCGGACTATAACAGAATTATTCCAACTTGGAGTGCAACGGGAACAGGTATTACATGGAATAATGTAGATCTAAAACCTGCTCAATCCAAAAACTTCGATGCGTTCTTTTCATTTTATACAGATAAAATTGGTTTGATAAGTCTTGGCATATTCGAAAAGCAAATTAAAGATTTTACATTTGCCACCACAACCTTCATACATGATCCTTCGTTAATAAGACCGGAATGGCCGTCAACAGTAGTAAAAGGCGGTTCAATCCGCAGTTATACCAATAGTCCCGATATTGCTAAACTGCGTGGTATTGAAGCTGAGTGGCAATCGAACTTCTGGTTTTTGCCTGGTGTATTTAGAGGTATTGTAGTAAATGTTAATTACACATACACGGATTCCAAAATAAAATATCCAAAGTGGGTCCCTGTATATATTACAAAGCCTGGACCTCTTCCAATTAAAACTCTTGTTGGAACGGAAGATCAGGGTTATTACAATCGCTTATTGGATCAACCAACACACATTGTGAATTTTACAATCGGTTTCGACTATGAAGGATTTTCGATTAGAACATCTGTGCAATACAAATCCGATGTATTTGTTTCGAACAACTTCTACGAAGAATTACGATCAACTACTAATCCGTTAACATTATGGAATATGAAAATCCGTCAAAAATTGCCTGTCGATGGATTACAGGTTTTCTTAAATGTAAACAATATTTCAAAGTCGGTAGATCAGACATCAAACTATGGAACAGGTTGGTTCACAAACAGAGGTTATTACGGTATGTCTGCCGATTTAGGCATTTCATATTTGTTGAATTAAACATAAGGGCGCCAAATTAAATTCGAGTAAAACAATGAAAAGGAGGGAGGCATAAAGCAGCAAAAAATTTTAATTAATAGCAGGATAGAAGTATTAACAACATACTTATTTAATTATTAGGAGGTTATACCATAATGAAAAAACTATTTCTTACAAATTTACTTTTGTTAGTCTTTGTTGGTGCTATGATTGCACAATCCGCAGATACAGTTTATGTACCTGCAAATAACGAAGACGGTACTCCGTATTTCGATTCCATAATAGACAAAGTAGTTGCCGACACTAATGCAAGCGGTCAACAACTTCACTCTGTTTATAAATTGGAAAGAGGCAAATTTTATATATTAAACAAAGCAATAAGTTTAAGAAATTCCGTTCAGATTGTAGCCGATCCTCCGGTAGCAAACGACCCGGATAAAACTCCTCCTAAAATAATGTCCAACATTAATGAAGACGGCGGTACCTCAACCGGAAGTTTGATAATTACTTGGGCAGATATTACAGTAAAAAACATTTGGTTAAGCGGTATTGATCTCGGCGGTGTAAATCACGGATGGGGAACTCAGGGCGCTTTACAGGTAAATTCCCCCGGCGTTAAAGTTGTTCTCGACGGCATTTGGTGTGATTACAACAGCTGGTCCTCGTTCGGCACCAATCAACCAAACACAAAATGGTTTATCAATAATTTCCACGCAAGGAACGAACAAAACGAAGGAGATCAATGGACAACATTTTTATTCTATATTGAAGGCGCTACAGTTATTGATAGTTTCGTAGTTAGAAACAGTTCATATTTCCAATCAAACAGTTGTTTCCTATTTCCTCCTTCGGTAGTAAAATACTTGGAAGTTGATCATTGCACATTTGTAAATTCATACAAGTGGCCGTTCCACCAAACACAATGGTTAGATGCAAAATTCACAAATAATATATTCTATAATTCCGGCGCTCTTTCATTAACGCAGGCAGAAGCCGAATCGCAAGACCCCGATCAATTGATGTACGGTTTGGTTAATGTTGATACTCTCTTTGCTAATGAAGTCGGCGGCGACACATTGGTAAGTGAATACACAATCCCCGAAAACCAAAGACAAATAGTTGTAAAAAATAATCTTTGGTATTACAGCCCCGAAATTCAAAGTTACCTTGCAGCTCACCCGGATGTTCTTCAACCTATTTTTATGAATGAAAGAACAAAAGCTATGTTCGATAACGACGCAACATGGCCAGGTTTGGTTTTAGAAAATACATGGAATCAAGATCCTATGTTTAACGATTTTCCAGGATTAGGCGATGCTGTTGCTAAACTTGCACAAGCTGTTACGGATATTAGAGCCGGAAGTACACACGGCTGGGATTGGGACGGCGATCAATTAACTGACCCGGACTTTTATAAGCTGCTTATTCAATACCCGACGGCAGAAAATTTTAAATCCCATGCCGGTTTGACAGGAACAGACGGAAAACCGATTGGTGATTTGAGTTATTGGCCGGAATATACTGATGTTGAAGAAGAAGAATCAATTCCTACAGAGTACACATTGGAACAAAACTTCCCGAATCCGTTCAACCCAACTACAACAATTAAATTTGCAGTGCCTGCTGCAGGACGTTTCTCTCTTAAAGTGTTTAACATTCTTGGACAGGAAATTGCAACATTAATCAACGGCGATTTATTTTCAGGTCATCATGAAGTTACTTTCAACGCAGGCAAATTATCTTCAGGATTATATATCTACAGACTTAGCGGCGAAAACGTAAGCATTTCCAAAAAAATGATGTTGATAAAATAATTTGTTAATACAAGCGCCCGTAAATATACGGGCGC
>CAZRMG010000023.1:5188-14995 GCA_964601095.1 uncultured Melioribacteraceae bacterium
AAATGATGTTGATAAAATAATTTGTTAATACAAGCGCCCGTAAATATACGGGCGCACTCTTTTTGTAAGCTATATGTACAAATCCATTTTAAAATATCTCCATTAACGAATAAAAAATTTATGTGTAATTAGATTACAGGAACTTATTGTGTATAAGTATGAAACGAAATTAATGAAAATTTATCCCGGCCTGTTTTTATTAATGTTAATGTTTACAACATCATTTACACATGCCGTATTAAATATTTCTTCCAACAATAATAATTTTCAATCAGTATCGCTAAAACCGGGATATTCATTTTATAGCGGGAAACTTGATGACGCAAAAGCGATTTATTTAACACCGGAAAATTTTTCCGTTACTCCAGATAAAGCCGGCGATGATTCGAATGCATTGCAGGAAGCAATCGACAAAGCTGCTGCTCAATCTGGCTTCGGCATTGTTATGATTCCTGAAGGTCAATATCAAATCTCAAAAACCGTATATGTGTGGAGCGGAATTAGGTTAATTGGTTACGGCAAGAGAAGACCCGAATTTATACTTGAAAAAAATACACCTGGGTTTCAAGATACTGTTTCAAAATATATGATTCATTTTGCAAGCCGTAAACCGCGCGAGGGACAGCCTGTACGCGACGCCAACCCTGGCACTTTTTACAGCGCCGTTAGTAATATTAATTTCAAAATTGAAAAAGGTAACCCTTCCGCAGTTGCTGTGCGTTCACATTTTGCGCAGCATAGCTACATCGCGCATGTCGATTTTTATATCGGAAATGGAAAAGCGGGTGTTGAAGAGGTAGGGAATGAAATAGACGACTGCCGTTTCTTCGGGGGGCAATATGGAATTATTACTAAAAAACCATCACCGAGCTGGCCCTTTTTGTTAATAGATTCTTATTTCGAAGGTCAACTTAAAACAGCGATTTCAACCGAAGAAGGCGGACTTACTATAGTCCGTAATCATTTTAAAAATGTTCCGAATGTCGTTGTCGTTAATCCGGAAAGAGCTGAAGAATTATTTATGATTGACTCGCGTTTTGAAAATATCAAAGAACCGGCTCTTGTTATTAGTGATGAATATAACGCACGTCCTCAATTCAATCTTAAAAATGTTGTATGTATTAACGTTCCCATTATTGCTTCGTTCCGTGATAGTAAAAAGCAAATAAAAATTTCGGATAAAATATATCAGATAAATAATTTTTGTCACGGCAATCAAATAGCGGATTTAGGAAACGAACCGGAAATAAAAACTACAACAGATTTTGTTCCGCTTAATAAAATTCCTCCGTTTGTTGAATCGGATATTCCTCAATTACCCGACTGCAAAAACTGGGTAAACATAATGTCTCTCGGCGCAAAAGGTGATGGAACAACAGACGATACAGAAATACTTTTAAAAGCGATCGAAGAACATGATGCAGTTTATTTACCTACCGGGAGATATCTTGTTTCAAAAACAATTGAGTTAAAACAAAATACAGTACTAATTGGATTAAGTCCTATTTCCACTCAAATTGTACTGGCAGATAAAACACCGGAATTTTACGGAAAGGGAAACCCGGTGGCGTTGCTTCAAACTCCGCAAAACGGAAAAAATATTGTAACAGGTATCGGACTTGACGGCGGTGCTTTTAATGAAAGAGTTGTTGCCGCAAAATGGATGGCAGGTGAAAACTCTTTGATGAACGATGTTAAATTTATTGGCGGGCACGGAACTTATAAAGCCGACGGTTCAAGCGTTCAAGTTTACAATCAATTCTATAATGGCGATCCGTTTACAGACCGCGATTGGGATTCGCAATACTGGAGTTTATGGATTACAAACGGCGGCGGCGGTACTTTTAAAGATATATGGACAGCCAATACTTTTGCACAAGCAGGAATCTATGTCTCAAATACTTCTACACCCGGCAGACTTTATGCAACATCTATTGAACATCATGTTCGCAATGAAGTAATACTTAGGAATATTTCTAATTGGAGAATTTTCGATATGCAGATGGAAGAAGAAGGAAACGAAAGCCCGAACGCACTTCCGTTACGAATTGAAAATTCAAGCAATCTTTTATTTGCGAATCTTTATTTGTACCGTGTAATTAGAATGATTTCACCTTATCCGAATGCGGTTGTTATAAACAAATCAAAAAATATAGAATTCTGCGGAATGCATGTTTACAGTCCAAGTAAATTTTCATTTGATAATACATTGTACGATCAATTATATAATATCGAAGTCCGTGAAAGAGAAATAGCCAGATTAACCATTTCGGGCAATCAACCTAAAGAAAACAAAATTACATCAACTATCGAAAAAGTCGCAGGGGGATTTGAGTTTATTGACGGCGCGGCTGTTGATTCAAAAGGGAATATTTATTTTACTGATTCCCGCTGGCGAAGTATTTACAAATGGTCACCAGAAGAAAACGCTTTATCGCTTATCCGCGAAATGTTAATTAAACCGGTAGCACTCGCTTTCGATTCGGATGATAATTTACTCGTAACTACAAACGACGGGCAGGTAGTTGTGTTTAATCCTGAAAACAGTGAAGATGATTTCTCTGTTATTAATCCGGTTGCGCCGGAATCTCATAACGGGAAAGTTGCAATTCTTCCAGGTCACCGCTGGCGCGACGAGCACGACTTTCTAAAAATAACAACATACACAAAAGAAAATCCGCCTGTTACTAATTCTTCGTACACAACATACCAGCGCGGAAATGCAAACCCGTTAACCGATCATTTTGTTGCGCCAGACGGTATTACGTTTATTCCTCAATGCCAGGATTTAAGAAGAGCATATTCATTGCGAAAAGCTATTCCGGGCAAGCCGTATTTTATGGCTGATGAGTTCGGTCAAAAAACATATAAGTTTGATGTAAACCCGGACGGTTCACTTTCCAATCCAAAACTTTTTGCTGAAAAAGGAGAACTTGATGTTGCCGTAGACGCAAAAGGGAATGTTTATATTCCTGCCGGTAACGTTTTTGTTTATGATTCATCCGGTAAATTAATAGATGAATTTGTTGTTCCAGAACGCCCGACAAATGTTGTATTCGGCGGCAAAGATTTCAAAGTACTATATATAACGGCGAGATCTTCTTTATATAAAATTGATATTTCATCACAACTTGTAAAATAGTTTGCTGAACATTTTTGTTATTCCGATTAGGCGGATAATTTTAATATCTGCCTAATGCTTCTAAAAGTCACGGGGGACATTTTGAAAATACTCATACCACTTTTTATCATAATATTTCAGTCGATAACATTTCCACAAGTTACGGTTAGGGATACGTTGATTGAATGGCATACGTTTAAATATTCATTAAACTCGGATAATACTATAATACAAAGTACGAGTATTTTAAATGATACTGTTGCCGTAAATTTTAAAGGGACAGTGATTGAAAATGAGTTTTTGAAAATTACGCTTTTACCCGAATACGGCGGACGTATTCTGTCAATGATTTATAAACCCACAGGTCATGAAGAATTATATCAAAATCCCGCCGGTGCACCTTACGGTATTGGGCAAGGATGGTTTTACTATGATTGGCTTATGGTTTATGGCGGAATTTTTCCAACACTATCCGAACCCGAACACGGCAAAGCATGGATGCTTCCCTGGAAATTTGAATTCTTAAAACAAACTGCAGATACAGTCCGCTGTAAAATGACGTGGGTTGATACGGTTATGCTTAAAAGTGCCGATCCCGGTAAATGGAAATACGGGCAAACAGGAATTAAATGTGAGTATATAGTTACGATTGCGAAAGGATCGAGTGCGCTTGAAGCGGATATAATTTTATATAATGATCATAACTTTGATCTCGATTATGAATATTGGACATGCCTAACATTAGCACCCGGTTCAAAATCGGGTGAACCCAAAACAACACATGGATCAGAAATTTTTGTGCCTGTATCAAAAATAAAAATTCCTTCGTGGTATCCAGATATTGCTTCGAAAGAAAAACAAGTACCAGGCAAACGCGGAATATATTACTTCGATAAACTTAAGGATTGGTACAATTGGTCGAGCGACGGTATCGCTTATGCATGGGATGATAAAACGCCTAACTTTTGGGGAGTAATAAATCACGATAACGGAGAGGGTTTGATACGAATATCGGAAAATGTTATTACTCCGGGTGTAAAAATTTGGGCGTGGGATTATGATCAAAGCCAAAATATAGATCCGTTTTTAAATCCTGAAAATGTTAAAAGACCATACATAGAGCTTTGGGCGGGGCATTCAAAAGAATTTTTTGAGCCGGCATATTTTAGCGCGAATACAAAAAAAAGCTGGAAGGAAATTTATGCGCCGACAGTTGGACTTTCGAACATAACACATGTGAACAAAGATGTATTGGCAGAAATTAAAATTGCTGATGGATCAAACTGTAAAGAAGCACATCTGAATTTTTCAACATTACATCCGTTGAATATGTATGAAGTAAAAATTGAAATTACAGGAGATAATCCTCAAGTTTTATTAACGCGCGAAGTCGCACCCGATGCTGTAAATGGAAATAAAATTTCAATCAATCTCCCTTGCGATCAAACATGGGGGGATGAAGATAGTTTAAAGTTTTCCATCGTAAACCCATCCGCTATGGATAGTTTATGTGTTTCGCTGCCGCTAAAAAATGTTAATACTTTTATTGCCGAAGATAAAGAAATGCCGTCTTCTTTTAGTTTATATCAAAACTACCCAAACCCTTTTAATCCTGAAACAATAATCCAGTACACAATTGCAAAACCGGTTTATGTAAGCTTGAAAGTGTATAATATTTTAGGAGATGAGGTCGCTGTGTTAGTTAATGAATTTAAAAGTGCAGGTACATATAAACTATTATTTGATGCAAAAAAGTACAGCTTAAGTTCGGGTGTGTATTTCTATACAATGCATTCGCAAGAGTTTATAAAGACTCTAAAATTTACGCTGATAAAATAGTTTCATTTCAAAAAACTTTATTAAGATCATGAATAATTTAATGTAGCATGGACCTCCCAGCCAGAAAACTCAAGAGGAGTAATCTACTATTCACCCTCTTGAGTTTTATAATTAGTGAAAAACAGCTGTTAACTTTTGTTTTCGAAAATGTGAAGGTAAAAAAATGAAAGAGAAAATTGTTGTCGGTGTAGATATTGGTGGAACTAATACAGGATTTGGGTTTGTTGATAAGAAAGGAAAATGTATTCATTACGAATCAATTCCTACATTAGCAGAGCAAAGTGCGGAACATTTGTTTGAACGCTTATTCGATAAGATCAATTCGTTATTTAATATATATAAAAATGATTATGAAATAATAGGAATTGGTATCGGTGCGCCAAATGCAAATTATCATAAGGGTACTATAGAAAATCCACCCAATCTAAAATGGGGTATAGTTAATGTTATTAAAATAGTTGCAAAATATTTTTCGGTACCGTGTGTAATAACAAACGACGCAAACGCCGCGGCTATTGGTGAAATGCTTTTTGGAACTGCAAGGGGGATGAAAAATTTTATAGTAATTACACTCGGCACAGGTTTGGGCAGCGGCATTGTGGTTGACGGCAAAATAGTTTACGGTAACGACGGATTTGCAGGTGAACTTGGACATACAATTGTTGATCCGAATGGAAGAGTTTGCGGTTGCGGCAACACGGGATGTCTTGAAACATATGTTTCGGCAACGGGAATTAAGAGAACTGTATTCGAATTAATTGCCTGTAAAAATTCAGAAAGTAAATTACGGTCGATCTCCTTCGATAATCTTACCTCGCAAATTATTGCTAATGCCGCGGAACATGGGGATATTATTGCGCTTGAAGCTTTTGATTATACCGCAAAAATACTTGGCATGAAGTTGTCCGACGTTGTCGCAGTTCTTAGTCCGGAATCGATTGTTTTCGCAGGAGGTTTGGCTAATGCGGGCAGCTTATTATTAGCACCGATAAAAAATTATATGGAAAAATATCTGCCGCAAATGTTTAAGAATAAGGTACATATATTAAATTCGTCTCTGCCGAATGGGCAATCACCAATACTCGGCGCAGCGGCACTAATTTGGAATGAATTATAAGTGAGTTATTAAACTTCAAAAATTATTTAATTCATCACTTGTAAAGACAATCGAAATAAAAATTTCTGCTATTGACTGTTTTGAATTATTCCTTCCTCATAATCGTATTTATAACTTTACTTATTAACATTAAAATGCAATTTGGGGCAATTGTCAGAACTGTTTTCGGAAGAGAAGAATGAAGCATTAATTGCACCAAGCGGACGGATTAGCAATCCTTTTGTTTTCCCATTAATTAATCTCTGAAGTACCGGTTTTGAAATTGTAATAAATATTTTGCCGCTTTTTTCTTCATTAATCTCGGTGTCAAAAAGCATTTGACCGTTGAATACTTCGGTATAATTTTTACCATTCATAAAATTGTTATAAGTTACTTTTTTCTGATTCCATCCGGCATCGCCGCCGAGTATTTCAATCACTCTAATTTTACCGAATTCCATTCCAAAATCTTCACCGAATATCTCGGTATAATTTCCTCCTTTGTAAAGAGAGTGAGTCGTTAATTCAAGCAAACCGGCTTCATCAATTTCAACATTTTTAAATTTTCCTAAATCCCATTTTAATATTGCCCATTGATTTCCGTTTATAGTTAAAACATGTGATTTGCTCGTTGATTCCTTTATATGCCAGTCGTTAAAATTAACATCCGGAAAATCTAAATTGATCAAACAATCATGCGTTACTTCAAGATGATTCGAGAATGTATTTACTTTCGGAACCGGCGGGTGATACGGCACGAGTACACCTTTATCCGATCCCGCTTCGTTTACATTAACAATGTCTGCGCGGTAATAATCTATATCAACAAAATATTTACCCAAGCCGTAGTCTGTAGCCGCTAATTGAACATAAACCGTATCGCCGGGCAGGGCGTCGAATTTTTTTGTCGTCATACTTATCACATGCCAACTGTTTGTATCGGGAATATCGTACTCCATTAGATCAATATGAAAGTTAGTAGTTCTATTTGTGTTTACCATAAAATTTAATCTTCGCGGCGCATCATGAACGCGTACCTTTGCTTCAACGCGCAATTGATAAGTAGTGTCTTTTAATTTGGTAAGATCGAGAAAGTCTGTGACGTCGCGTTTGATAATTGTCCAATAAACATTGTATTTATCTTTAGTTGCATCTATGTAAATACTGGCATAACCATCCTTTTGAATAAAATCCATTTCGGTATTTCCGTCACCGGTAAAGAATAACCAACCATCAATTTTATTTTTATCGAAAGAATCATAAAACTGTGCTTTTGATATCCCGGAAACAAAAAGGATTAGGATACACAATTTCAATACTATGAAAATGTTTGACATATGAACCTCGCAAAATTTATAACAATATTTTTACTTGTTAATAGTTTAAGACAAAATAAATTGGATGGAAATCATTAATTGTTTTCAAAAATATACGGTTGATGTAAGTATCTAATTATTGCTGCCGAATTTTGTAAAACGCATTATCATAAAGACAATCAAATAAAAACAAAGTCCTACAAAGAACGCGGGCGTAAATCCGACAATCATTGAAAGAGAAACGACAAGGATTGAACTTAGAACAGACATTGTCCCGTTTATTCCGTACATCCATGGAACGTATTTATCGCCGTTAGCTTCTTTTAAAAGTTGCAGAACGGAAGGGAATGGAATCCCCAATAAAAAGCCAAACGGAAGAATTACAGCAATAGTAACAAGCGCCCTAATGATTAAGCTTTGTGCTAAAAGTTTATCAAGGACAAAAGGAAGAAGTATACATAGAATTAAACCAACAATTACAACTAACAAACTAATTAAAGTTAATCTTTTACGTGAATCGTCTTTGCTAATTTTATTGCCGAAGAAACTTCCTGTACCCATACCGACTAATATTGAACAAAGCAGGATTGATAATGAGATTGTAGGAGCGCCGAGATATAATATAAGTTTTTGAAACAGAGAGATTTCTAAAACCATAAATCCTAGACCGAGACACATAAAAACTATTAACGGAAGCGTTACTGTTTCCAATTTTTTCTGTCTTATACTTTTCTTTATAATTAATAGAGGAATTGTAACAACTAAAAAATTGATGATTGCAACAATTACTAAAAACCATACAAAGTTTTTTGGAATTCCGCTTGTCGTTTTATAAAAGTAAGGGCTATCATCGCGGCACGCAGAAATATCGAAGGGATGTTCTTCTATATATTTTGTTAGCGAAGCTTCACCGTTTTTTGCCGCAAGCAATAATTGATTCACAATTGTTCTGTTTAGATTGTTCCAATTGTAAGGCAGATAAGTTACGGAAGGTAAATCATTTGGAAGTTTAGCAATTGTATTTTGCCATCGCAAGATTTCCTCTTTAGAAAACTCATTTTTCTTTATTACAATAGTCGGTGAAAATTCGGATTCAAGAATTGCAAAATGGTTAAGAGCATCAACTGTACTTATTCCTATTTCCCGAAAAGCTTTAATAGTTGTTGTAATTAAACGTCCGAGTTCCCATTGATTATGAACAGTAAAAATTAGACGTCCTTCTTCCGTTAAAATGTTCAGATAATCTTTTAGCGCTTCGACTGTTAAAAGGTAATTCTCATTCATTGCGAATGCTTCTATACTTTGCATCTGCTCGGTAGAAGGAAGAGCCATTAATAATAAATCGTAATTTGCCTTTGATTGTTTAATGAAATGCCTTCCTTCTTTAACAAGAATTTCGACATTCTGGAAATCTGTATAAATACCGCCGTTGAAATGTTTATGATCTTTTACAAGTTCAACGAAATCGGGATTTATTTCAACGCCTGTAATTTTACCAACTCCTTCAAACAAACCGAGTAGCACCTCTTTACCGCCGCCGGGACCGATAATAAGCATGTTGTCTTTTTCATCTTCATTCAAAAATAAAAAGGGAATTGAACTTGATTGATGAATTAATAAATTAAGAAGAATAGGGTCTTTGTCTTTAATATTGCCGCTGAATTTATACATTTGAGTGCCGGCGGCACCATCAACAAAAATATGTTTTACAACATTTTGGTGACTATATTGAACAAGGTCGGCGCGTCCATAAACACTCCACTTGCTGTCGATAATTTGATGTCTCACCGAAGGATCGGGATAAACATGATGAAAATCTTTCTCCGGAAAATTGCCGATGGGAATTCTGCCTAATATATTGTTGTCGCCGTTGTGAATAATAAGTAAAGCTAATAAAAGTAAAATTACATGGGCAGAAAAGGTAATCCACTTTTTTAATAGACTATTCGCGAAAACAACTGAGGCAATTGAAAGTAAAATAATTAGAAATAAAACACTGTTGGGGGCGCCCAAATATGTTAAAGCTACAAGAGATAGGATTGACCCCGCTGCAGCGCCTGTTAAATCCGCGGCATATAATTTAAAACCAAATTCGAGATATATCTTAAATATTTGTGAGTATACAATCCCGGAAAGAAAAAAAGGAATGAATAATAAAAAGAAAAACAGGAATGGATTTGTTATTGCTTCTATTTCGGTAACAGCAATTAAGAAAAAAAACAATGACAACGCCGAGGCAAACAAAACCTTTGAAACTAATTTTACGGCAATATCGTTTTGGTTGGGTTTAATTCGAAAATATGAAAAAACTCCACCGCTGCCAATGCCGAGAATTGCGAGTGATAAAATAAAGAACGCATAATCACTTACGAATATTACGGATGAAATACGCGTGGCGACAATTTCAAAACATAAAACACACGCCGATAATAAAA
>CAZRMG010000024.1:0-14839 GCA_964601095.1 uncultured Melioribacteraceae bacterium
AATCTGATCGATAATTTTAACAACGGTGCGTACTATTATAAAATTTACGACGAAGCATCTGGCACATTGATTTTTTCTTACGGATTCGACAGCTACTTCAAAGAATATCAAACAAGTGAAGAAGCCGCAAACGGAATTAAACGGACATACCACGAAAGCGCTGTTATTCCATTCCCCAAGAACAAGATTAAATTTGTTCTTGAAAAACGAAATAAACAAAACAAGATGAATGAAATATTTTCTGCAATGATTGATCCTACGAATCTATACATAATCAAGGATGCGGTTTTTGATAACGAAGTAAAAGTTTACAAAAGTCATTTTAGCGGGGATTCACATTCAAAAGTTGATGTCGTAATTTTAGGCGATGGATATGCAGCGAATGAAAAAGAAAAATTTGAAAAGGATTTAAACCGCTACACGAAAATATTTTTCAACCATGAACCGTATAAATCAAACAAAGATAAATTCAATATCTATGGAGTGTTCAAACCTTCGGAAGAAAGCGGTATCGAAGAGCCCGGCGCGGATATTTATAAAAACACAGTTTTAAGCACAACGTTTTATTCGCTCGGTTCCGAAAGATATGTTTTAACTGAAGACAACAAATCAATGCGCGATCTCGCGGCGCATGTTCCGTACGATGCAATTTATATTATGTGCAACTCCCCACGTTACGGCGGCGGCGGGATTTATAATTTTTACTGTACATTTGTTTCAGATAACCAATTCAGCCCGTACATATTTCTTCACGAGTTTGGTCATTCGTTCGGCGGATTAGCGGATGAATATTACACTTCGGAAGTTGCTTACAATGAATTCTATACTCCAGGATTAGAACCGGTTGAACCTAATATTACTCGTTTTATGGATAAAGAAAATCTTAAGTGGAAAGATCTTATAACTTCCGGTATAGAATTACCAACACCGTGGGAAAAAGAAGATTATGATAAAATGGATTACGCATGGCAGAAAGAGCGACGGGAAATGAACAAGAACATAGCGGAATTAAAGAGAAGCAAAGCATCACAAAACGAAATTGATAAAGCTCAAAATGGGTATAATCTAAAAGACAAAATTCACAGCGATGAAGTTGATAAGTATTTACAAGCTTCGAAATATTGGAATCAAGTTGGCGTTTTTGAAGGAGCTGGATACTCTGCAAAAGGAATGTATCGCCCGATGCTCGATTGTATAATGTTTTCGAAAGGAACAAAACCATTCTGCAAAGTTTGTGAAACACATATTGAAAGAGTAATAAAACATTTTACGAAATAATGTGAAAGTAAATAATCGCAAGTCGATAAGATTAAAGGTTTTTGATTATACAACTCCATGGTGGTATTACGTTACTATCTGTACTTACGAACATAAATATTATTTCGGAAATGTTAATGAATCAATGATGGTTTTAAATAATGCGGGTAAAATAGCTGAAGATTGTTGGGTAAAGATTCCCGAGCATTTTTACAATGTTGAATTAGATTACTATGTTTTTATGCCAAATCATTTACATGGGATAATAATAATTAATAAACAAGAAGAAGTAGCGGCTCAATATATTGAGCCCTTAGAAAAAGAACGTCGATATCAAAATATAGTAAAAGGTTCTTTGGGTTCAATCATTAGGTCTTATAAGGCGGCTGTAACAAGGGAATGTTTAAGATGTAAAATAACTGATTTCAAATGGCAACGAAATTATTATGAAAGGATTATTCGAAATGAAAAGGAACTATATAATATAATAAGGTATATCGAACAGAACCCCTTAAAATGGGAATATGAGAAAAATATAAACGAAAATTTGTTTTAATAAATAAGAAAGGATACAACCATGGATAAATTAACAGGTAAAAAAATACTAATGTTTGTTGATCATGTTTACGAAGACTTGGAATTATGGTATCCCAAATTAAGATTAATAGAAGAGGGTGCCGAGGTTATTGTAGCGGGACCCGAAGCAAATAAAATTTATGAAGGAAAAAACGGATACCCTTGCAGGTCTGATGCGTCTTATAATGATATGAATGAAAAAGATTTTGACGGACTCGTAATCCCGGGTGGTTTTGCGCCGGATAAATTGAGAAGAGATAAAAAAGTTCTCGAACTCACAAAACAGTTCAACGATTCCGGAAAGTTAGTTGCTCATATTTGCCACGCAGGATGGATAACTATTTCAGCAAAAATTATGAAAGGTTATAAGTGCACTTCAACGCCGGGAATAAAGGATGATATTGAAAATGCCGGTGCAATTTGGATTGACGAACCGGTTGTAATTGACCGCAATATGGTTTCAAGCAGGCGGCCTGACGATCTTCCCATGTTTTGCAAAGGAATAATTGAAGTGTTGACACAAAACCCCAACTAAAAAAATGATTGATTTACTTGTATTGCTAATTGTTTCTCAGCTAATAATAATTTCAATTTTTCTTTTAAGTCCACGAAAAGCGTGGGAAATAAGTCATATTATTTTGGCGTTTTTCTTCCTTGCTTTGGCAATCAATCTTCTTAATGGATATATATATCGAGCGGGATATTACAATAAAAACTTAACGGATTATATACTCGTTGGTGCGCCGTTTGCGTTTCTCTATTCTCCGCTAATGTATTTTTATGTAAAATCATTAACCGACAAACCGTTTGTTTTCAAGCTAAAATATTTACTGCACGCCATTCCCTTCTTAATATTTACTTTGTATTTGTGTGTTGATTTTTACTTTTTGCCCGAAGCAGCAAAAAGAAATTTTGCATACGATTTTAAAGATTACGTTTTTTGGGCAACGTCAATAGTTTTGCTGAACATACAAGTTGTTGTTTATGTGGTTGGAGTAGTATTACGGCTGCGCAAATACAGCAAAAGAATTAAAACGATCTTCTCATCCACGGAAAAAATTAATTATTCGTGGTTAAGATTTTTGGTAATAGGATTATTTTTGTTATGGTTAGCCGATATAGCGCGGGCATTATCGTTTACAAGTAGAAACACAGCTTTAATTGCGGAAATAGTTTTCCTGCTTGGATTTTTATTGATGTGTTATCTTATACTTTACAAAGCATTAACCCAGCCGGTTATTTTTTCAAGCGTGGAAGAAATTCAACCTCAAAAGAAAAAATCATTATCGGATGAGGTAAATGAACAATATTTAAAAAAATTACTTGGTTGCATGGAAAACGAAAAACCGTATTTAGATCCTTCTATTACTATTTATGATCTTGCTGAAAAAACGTCCATTCCACCCAGATCCTTATCGGATGTGATTAATAATTCACTGAACAAAAATTTTTATGATTTTATAAACGAATACAGGGTTAAGGAAGCTGCGAAACGGTTTTCGGATAAATCATATTTTTCTAAAACAATACTGGAAGTTTTATACGAAGTTGGCTTCAACAGTAAATCATCCTTCAACCAAGCATTTAAGAAGCATACCGGATTAACACCCACGAGCTTTAAAAAACAAAATGAACAAACACCAGCCACAGTTAATTGATTTTTCCAAAAAAAAACTGAAAAAATAGTACATCTAAACGCGGTACGCATCTTTTAAGCCGATTTTCCCTTAGCGAAAGATTTTCTTTGCGACGTAACTAATTCATTATTAATAAAAGGAGTGAACGTCGTGAAAACGTTTAAAGAAATTATGATGATTGCAATTGTCCTTATGATGGCAGCAATTGGAAATGTCAAAGCACAATCCGGAACAAATCCGCAGTTAGAATCAATTATATGGAAGTTTAAAACCTCGGGTGTAATTAACGCAACGCCTATAGTTTTAAACGATATTCTTTATGTAGGTAGTTTCGATAGTTGCTTTTACGCAATCGATCTTAAAACGAAAACCGAAAAATGGCATTACAAAACTAATGATAAAATCTTTACTACTGCTGTCGTTTGTGAAGATGCTATTTGCTTTGAAAGTGGAAATATTTTGTACGCACTAAATATTGACGGAAGTTTAAAATGGAAATACACTTTATACGAAGGAAGTTTTGTAAATCAACACGATGAATACGACTATTATCGGTCATCACCGACTGTGGGAGGCACCACCGTCTATATCGGCTCGGAAAAAGGACTTGTCTTTGGTGTTGACGTTAAGACAGGCGGCAAAGTATTTCAATGCCAAACGCCAACAGCCGAGTTCACGATAGAAACCACTCCTTTGATTTACGACAGAAAAATTTATTTTGGTGATTGGGACGGCGTGTTTTATTCATACAATTTATCAACCGGTGATATGGTGTGGTTATATGATACAAAAAAAGATCACTCATATCCGGATTGGGTTAATGCAATTGTAACCGATCCTATAATGTATGAAGGAAATATTTATTTCGGAGGAAGAAGCTGCAACTTATATTGCTCAGATCCTCAAACAGGTGCAAAAAAATGGATGTATCACGATGGCGGAAATATGTGGATGCTTGGCGGACCTATAATAGCCGATAGCTCATTGTACATAGGAAGTTCTTATCAACACATTGTTCACTCATTTAATGCAATTACCGGCAAGCAAAATTGGAAAACAGGTGTTGAATACCGCGCTAACGGGAAACCCATGGTAGATGGTGATAATGTTTATGTGGGCACAGAACACGATTCAGATAAAAAGCGTGGAACACTATGCGCAATAGACGAAAAAACCGGTAATCTTAAAGTAAAAATGAAAATTGGCGGACAAATTTATTCTACGCCTGCTTTATATGATGGTGTGATTTATTTCGGATGTACGGACGGTTATATTTATGCCGTTGATCAAAATAAATTTTTAAATATACCATATCCAGATACATATTTGAAAGAAAGCACTATCGATCTTGGAAAGATTCAAAATACAGGTAGTTATTCCACAATTATTTATGTACACAACAGAGGAGAGTTTGCAGATTCCGTAACCGTTCAATCGCAATTTAGTCAATTAAAAGTAGAACCAAGAGTTCTTAAAATTGCACCGAAAGATTCTCAGGATGTTAAATTAACTTTTGATTTTAAACCATTAATTGCTAATAAAAAATATTCAGCACGGGTAATGTTTACATCGAATCTTGCAATCGTATCAAAAAAAATTCCTCAAACAATTAACTTCGAACTTGAGGAAGTAACGGGAATTTCTTCCGATTTAGAAAAACCTTTATCGTATTCATTGAATCAGAATTATCCCAACCCATTTAACCCTGAAACTTCAATTAAATACCAACTTCCATTGGCGGGTAATGTTGATTTGAAAGTATATGATTCACTTGGTAGGGAAGTTGCCACACTTGTTAACAAAGAGCAAAATGCAGGTAATTATGAAGTGAAGTTTAACGGAAAGTATCTGAGCAGTGGAATATATTTCTATAGAATTAAATCCGGCGATTTTGTAAAAACAAATAAGATGTTAATACTAAAATAATTTTTTGTTTAATATGGGTGGAAGACCGGGTTCGCTGCCCGGTTTTTTTTATCACTTTTTTGTAACCGAATAATTACTATTAATCAATTTTATTTCTCGCAACTTAATTGCATCTCATTCAATCTACGTTTATGTTCGCCAATCAATTTATTCGGATAGACTTAGTGAAAATATTCCATCTTAATAACCCTGCTGCCGGAAACGGAACCGGAAAAAAATTTTTCTCGCCAATTAATTTTGAAATAGAAAATTTTGGAATTTCGTACAAAGCAATTCAAACAGAATACGCTGGTCACGGTACCGAATTGATCAGAGATTTAGATTTTGGAAATTACGATGCCCTTGTTGTATCAGGCGGCGACGGTACATTATTCGAAGTAGTGAACGGCTATTTCAAGAATAAATCCGTTAAGAAAATTCCAATTGCAGTTGTGCCGATTGGGCGGGGGAATGCATTTGCGCGGGATATTAATTTATCGCCGGATAATTGGAAAGATTCAATCGAAAAATTATCCACTGGAAAAACAAAGAAAGTTGATGTTGCTAAATTCATAATGCACAATGAAGAATATTATTTTATAAATATTCTGGGTTTTGGTTTTGTGACTGATGTTGCCGGCACAGCGTTCAAATTACGAGTTTTCGGGCATCTATCATATTTAATAGGGGTGTTTTACCAAATGCTGAGATTAAAACCTTATGATTTAAGAATAGAAATAGATGGTAATATTATTAAACGCGAAAATGTTTTTGTTGAAATATCAAATTCGCGTTATACGGGAAAAGATTTTTTAATGGCTCCTTCTGCAAAGATCGATGACGGATTTTTAGATGTAGTACTTTTAAATAAAGTAACACGGTCGCGGCTTCTTCAGTGTCTTCCAAAAATATTTAAAGGTACGCACATTGAAATGAAAGAGGTGGAAACTTTCAAAGCAAAAAAAATAATGATTGAGACAAGCCCCCAAAAATTATTAACACCGGATGGTCAATTGATGGGCTCTACTCCAATCGAAATAGAGTGTTTGACCCAAGCAATAGAAGTATTTACAAATTAGAATATTTTACACTCATTCTTTCCATGGAAGATTACCCAAATCTACATTCCCGCCGGAAATAATAAGCGCGATGGTTTTACTTTCAAATTTTTTCTTGTTTTCTAAAACTGATGCAAGAACAACAGCGCTTGACGGTTCAATAATTATCTTCATCCTTTCCCAAATCATTTTCATTGATTCGATAATTGAATCTTCTTCGACCGTAATTATTTCATCAACATTGTTTTTAATGATATTAAATGTTCGTTCGCTCAAGTTTGTAAGCAGTCCGTCACAAATTGTCTGTGGATTTGTAGATGGATAAATAACGTTGTCGCGGATTGAACGGAAAGCGTCGTCGGCACCTTTGGGTTCCGCGCCGATGATTTTAGTTGAAGGTGAGAAATATTTAGTGCTCAAGCATGTTCCGCTTAAAAGTCCGCCGCCGCCGACTGGTGCAACAATAAAATCAAGATTTGACAACTCTTCGTAAATTTCTTTTGCGCATGTCGCCTGTCCTGCAATTACGGCATAATCATCAAAGGGTGGAATTACAACTGCGCAGGTTTCGTTAACAACTTTATTTAATGCATCCAAACGGGATTGAAGCAGAGGTTCACAATAGATTATTTTAGCGCCGTAACTTTCTACTGCTTTCTTTTTTATTAGCGGCGCAGTATGCGGCATAATAATATATGACGGTATGTTCTTCGTTTTTGCTGCTAAAGCCAAAGCTGCGGCATGGTTGCCGGAAGAATGCGTGGCTACACCTTTTTTTAATTCATCATTTGATAATGAAAGAACTGCGTTACTCGCGCCCCGGAATTTAAATGCCCCGACCTTCTGAAAGTTTTCACACTTGAAAAATATTTTACACCCGAATATTTCATTTAAAGAAGATGATGTTAATATCGGTGTACGGTGAATTTGATTCTTGATTCTTTCGTGTGCTTCCAAGATATCAAGTTTTGTTGGTTCGTTATTCAGCATAGTTTGTTCTTGTTTCGTTCAAGAAAGATTTATTATTCTATTAAAGATAAACTGGAATCAAATTTATAACTCTTTCCAATTTTTGAATCAAACGAAAATATTTTTTCTCCGTAACGAAGATTGCATTTTTCACCTGATAAAGATTTTATCTCGACAAAATTCATTTTACCGTTTTGCCATTTTATATTTACTTGGAAATTGCCTCTAGCTTTTAATCCATAGACAAAGCCAGTATTCCATTCCATTGGGAGAGAAGGTAAGATATTTATTTCGTTGTTATGACTTTGCAAAAGCATTTCTGTAATTCCAGCAGTGCCGCCAAAGTTGCCGTCTATTTGAAACGGCGGATGATTATCGAACAAGTTCGGCAAAGTGGATTTTGCCAAAAGCATTTGAACGTTTTCAAAAGCTTTTTGTGAATCTTCCAATCTTGCCCATAAATTAATTATCCAGGCGCGGCTCCAGCCGGTGTGCCCGCCGCCCGACTTTAATCTTCTTTCCAAGGTTGTGCGCGCTGCTTTTGCAAATTCCGGTGTTGTGCGGACTCCGATTTGATTTCCCGGATACAGCCCGAATAAATGCGAAACGTGGCGATGACCCGGTTCTGCCTCGTCGTAATCTTCAAGCCATTCTTGAAGTTGTCCGTACTTACCTATTTTTAGCGGTGGAATTTTTGACAATGTATTTTTCAAAGTGTCTCTAAATTTTTCATCGATGTTTAATATCTCGGATGATTTAATAAGATTGGTGAATAATAGATTGATAATTTCAAAATCCATTGTTGCGCCGATACATAAAACACCAACATTGCCGTTTGAATCGATAAAAGAATTTTCGGGCGAATGCGATGGATTTGTAACTAAACGTCCTTGTTCATCTTCAATTAAAAAATCAATTACAAATTTCGCCGCCTCTTTCATTGTAGGATAGGCGCGCATCAAAAATTTTTCATCTCTTGTGAAATCATAATGCATAAAAAAGTGGGTTGAAAGCCAGGCGCCGCCCATGGGCCACAAACCCCATCGTGCGCCGTCAACAGGTGTTGTAGCGCGCCATAAATCAGTGTTGTGATGAGCTACAAAGCCATCACAATCATAATGAATACGTGCAGTTTTCTTGCCCGGTTCAACGAGTGATTCGATCATATCGAAAAGAGGTTCGTGGCACTCGGAAAGATTTGTAACTTCGGCAGGCCAGTAATTCATTTCCGTATTGATGTTGATTGTATATTTGCTGCCCCATGCCGGTTGTAAATCGTCGTTCCAAATTCCCTGCAGATTTAAGGGTTGAGCTCCGGGGCGTGAACCTGAAATCATCAAGTACCTTCCATACTGGTAATATAACGAAACAAGTGATGGGTCGGATTCGCCGAGTTTTATTCTGTTTAATCTTTCATCGGTTGGAAATTTTTCATTAGGACTTTTACCGAGGGAAATATCAACACGTTTGAATAAGGATTGATAATCTTTAATGTGGCTTGCTAATAAATTCTCAAAAGATTTTTGAGCATTATTCAATCTTTGCGAACATAATTGTGTGGGGTTTTTACCGAGATAATTTGTTGAAGCGGTAATAACTAATGTAACTTCGTCTGCGTTTTCAACAAAGAGAAAATCGTCTTGATAATAAACTTTCCCGTTTCTTGAATGTGCTCTTAAATTTGTTTCAAACGAAAGACCTCCTTTATTCCAGTTTTTATTTGTCACTTCGGCATTTTTCAAGCCGTTCTTTAATTCATCTAAAGTAACGCCCCATCTTCCATTCATTATTAATTTATCGCTGGAAGATTTTGTAACAAAAGTTTGTTTACTGTTCAAAGTTGCTTTGAATGAAATTGAGCCCGGTTTGTTGCTTGTAAAATGATAAACCATAACTTGGTCGGGGTAACTTGCAAAAATCTCGCGTGTGTAATTAGCACTGTTTGTTTCATAGGAGATTTTTACAACGGCATTTTCAATATCAAGTTCTCTTTTATAGTTTTTAAATTCTTGGTGATTATCACAAATAATTCTTAGGTCACCGAGCGGCTGGTATTTCATTAAATCAACAGGGTTGCCCATCAATTTTTGATTTGCCAAATCCATCGCCTCTTGATATTTGCCTGTTTTAATCAGCTCGCGTACTTTGGGTAAGTTAGGAAGTGCCTCCGGGTTATTTGGATCGTATTGTTTGCCTGTCCAAAATGTGTCATCGTTTAGCTGAACACGCTCGGAATCAACACGTCCGAAAACCATTCCGCCAAAACTTCCGTTTCCGATCGGTAATGCTTCAGTCCATTCATTAGCCGGTTTATCGTACCATAGTTTAAGAGACGAATTACAATCCATATTACTTTGACATAGCAATACGGTTGTGAAAAAGTAGATTGGGAAAAATGATTTGATGGAAGTCTTGAAATAATTGTTCATTGGGATCTATATTTATTTTATTTTGATTGTGTTCCAAAAAAATGCAAGATGTTTTTCAGCATGTTCGAAAACATTTTCAATGTTTTGTGTATCGTCAGTTGACATTTTTTCAATCCGTAAAAGAAACAACGGCGCAACAAATTCCTCGGCTAAAATTCCAGTATCTGCCTTTCTAATTATACCGGCTTTAATCATTTCCCCGAAAATCATTTTGCATATAGAGCGAAGAACTTTTAAGTGTTCGTTTATAGAAATCTCTTGAGAACCGATTTCTGTAAACTGTTCCATAAGTAAAAGCCGTATGAATTTTCTTTCTTCCGGCTCGTTCCATGCTTTGATCAAACGTTCTGCGAAATGCTTTAAAAATTTTTCAGGGTTTGAAAGTTCCTCTAACAAATCATCGCTTAATATTTCTTTTGTAATTGATTTTGTTTTAAACTCGGCAAGTATTGCAGAAAAGATTTCTTCTTTTGACTTATAATGATTATAAATTGTGCTTTCCCGGATTCCTATAGCTCTTGATATTTGTCTTATAGAAGTACCCGAATATCCGTGAGTTGAAAAAAAGTCAAACGATTTTTCGAATATTTGTCTTTTTGTGTTTTGGTATTTCATGAACCGCTGTTTTTAAAAGCACTTCTAAATAAAGGCGTTTCTTAAATTACATCAAACTATATAAGTAGTTATTAATAGCTCGTGCTGTCAATTTTAACTTTGCCCCTGAAAATCCAATAAATACTTATTGTATAAGCGAGCACAAAAGGTATTCCTATTAAAGCAATTGTTAACATTATTCCCAATGTTTTTTGTGAAGATGCCGCGTTGTAAATATTCAAACTGTGTTCGGGATTGGGATTTGAAAGCACAATATTTGGAAAAAGTCCAATTGCAAAAAGAGCAAGCAGCGCAATTATACTTGCGCACGACGAAAGAAACGCGCGGAATTCTCTTCCGTGAAAAATTTCCCTTGGTATATTTGCAATTGCAAGCATATTCAAAAGTGCCACGAGGAATAATGTGGGATGTTGTTTAAAATGCTCAACCATGTGAGGGTAATAAATTAATGTTGCCATTGTTGTAGTTACATAAGATATCACAAAAAATATAATTGTATTGTTTACCCATCCTCGTATTCTGTTTTGGAGTTCACCATCGGTTTTCATTACCACATAAATTGCGCCGTGCATCATGAATAAAGCGACTGTTGTAATTCCAACCATAATAGTATAAGGATTTATTAAACCAAGAAAGGTTCCGGCGAATTCTTTTTGCGAATCGATAGGAACACCGGTAATAATATTGCCGAGCGCGATACCCATTAAAAATGCGATTAAAATGCTTGCAATGCTGAAGGCAACATCCCACATTTGCCGCCACCACTTCATGGGCTGCTTACTTCGGAATTCGATTGCGATTGCCCTGAATATCAACGCGAACAAAAGAAGAATGAACGCCGTATAAAATCCCGAAAATACAGTTGCATAAACATGCGGGAATGCTGCAAACAAAGCACCGCCGCCGGTTACAAGCCAAACTTCGTTTCCATCCCAAACAGGTCCGATTGCGTTAATCATAATTCTTCGTTCGTTATCTTCTTTAACAAAAAGATGAAGCGCTCCAACACCGAGATCGAAACCGTCGAGAATTGCATAACCTGTTAATAAAACCCCAATTAGTATAAACCAAATTGTGTTTAAATCGAATGTAAATTCCATGGCTCAATACGTTTTATTTATAAAATTTTTATCTATCTAAAACTGCTTTTTGATGTTCATACTCAGATTGAATTTCTTCCGCGTGTTCGGGCCCGTGTTTAATTTTTTCGTTAAGAAGATAAAGGAATAAAACAAAAAGAAGTGAATAAATTATCGTAAAGAGAATTAAAGAAAACCATACTTGGTTTGCGGTAACGGCTTTTGATAATGCTTCGGATGTTCGTAAAAGTCCGTACACAATCCACGGTTGTCTTCCAACTTCGGCGGAAATCCATCCGATTTGATTTGCGATTTGAGGGCCGAGAACCGAAAAAACGAAAATCCATAAAAGCCATTTCTTTTCGAAAATATTTTTGCGCCAAACAAAAAATATTCCGATAACACTTAATGCTATTAAACCAAATCCTATCGCGACCATCAAGTGATATGATTGAAATACAATATTTACGGGCGGACGGTCTTCATGTTTAAAAGCGTTTAAACCCGTTACGGGTTTTTGGGAATCGCCGTAAATCAAGTAACTAAGCATTCCGGGAATTTTTAAACCAAAGTTCACTTCTTGTTTTTCATCATTTACCCAGCCGAATAAATACAAATCCCCGGCGGCGGATGAATCATAATGTGCTTCGAAAGCGGCAAGTTTAGCGGGCTGTGTTTCGCTTATTCCAACAGCGCTTTGATGCCCTGTGAACAATTGAAATAGCGATGCGAATAGTGCAAAGCCAAGTGCAATTTTAAAAGATGATTGTGCAAACTCGATATGTTTATTTTTAATAAGGTAATATGCACTTACGCTTAGAACTAAAAAAGCGCCCGCAAGCCATGCGCCGGATAAAACATGTGATAATCTTTCTACCGATGACGGATTAAAAACCATCGCCCAAAAGTCGGTGATTTCTGCGCGGGCATTAATTCCTTCACCGACAATGTGGTAACCAGTGGGGGTTTGCTGCCATGAATTGGCAACGACAATCCAAACAGCGCTTAACATCGAGCCGAATGAAACCATAATTGTTGAAAAAAAATGTACCTTGGGTGATACTTTGTTCCATCCGAAAACTAATACTGCGAGAAAACCGGATTCAAGAAAGAATGCAAAGATTCCCTCCGCGGCTAAAGCGCTGCCGAAAACATCGCCGACAAATCTTGAGTATGTTGCCCAGTTTGTTCCGAATTCAAATTCCATTACAATTCCCGTAGCAACGCCCATCGCAAAAGTTAATGCGAAAATCTTTACCCAGAATTTTGTCATGCGTTCGTATAATTTATTTTTTGTTTTTAGGTACATCCCTTCCATTATAACGAGTAAAACTCCGAGTCCGATACTTAGCGGAGGATAGATGTAATGAAAAGCAATTGTGAATGCGAATTGAATGCGCGAAAGAATTTCAACGTCCATGGTTAGATCCAACCTTGTTAATAAGTAACTTGACAAAGTTAAAAAATAGATTTTAAAGATGCGGAATTATTGATAAACCCCGGAGAATATGAATGTCCCCAGGGTTAATAGAGAAGTGTTAATTTAAATCTGCAAGTATGCCTTTAAATTTCTCGATTGCTTTTTCCCAGTCACTCATTTTTATGCGTTCGCGTTCGATAACATCAGCGGGCGCTTTCGCAACAAAACTTTCATTCGATAATTTTTTTCTTACCGATTCAAGTGAAGCGGAGAGACGAGTCATTTCTTTCTCGATTCTTGTTCTTTCAACTTCAAGGTCGATTAATCCTTCGAGCGGGATGAAAATATCGCAGCCCTTTACAACTGCCGATGCGCTTGCTTTCGGTTTGTTAATATTTGCATCAACGGTCAATTCATCAATCTTAACAAGAGATTTTATATACTTGCTTTGTTCTGATGTTAGCTGGTCTGATTTCAAAAAAACATTTATTGTTTTAGAAGGCGGAAGATTCATTTCGCCGCGTATATTTCTAATTGCGGTTACTACATCTTGAACAAAAGAAATCTCACTTTCAGATTTTTCATCTATTTGTGAAGGGCTGAATTCCGGGAATTGAGCAACCGAAATACTTTCGCCGGGTTTCCTTTCGTCGAACAATTGCCAAATTTCTTCCGAGATAAAAGGCATAAATGGATGAACCAACTTTAACATCTCGGCGAATAAAATAATCGCGCGGGTGAGAACTGCCGATTTCTCCTCTTCACTTCCCTGGTACATTCTCTGTTTTGAAAGTTCGATGTACCAATCGCAGAAATCATTCCAGACATAACTGTAAACAATTTTGGAAGCGGCGTTAACTTCGAAACGATCGAGTGCTTCGCTGAATTCTTTTATTGTTTTGTTGAAACGCGATTCAATCCATTTGTCTGTAAAATCTTTGTGCTTATTAACAAGCGATGGATCGAGTTTAATGTTTTGTGCATTCATTAAAAGGAAACGTCCGGCATTCCACATTTTATTTGCAAAGTTTCTGCCGATTTCAACCATCTCATCACTGAAGTGAACATCCTGTCCAAGCGGCGCTATGTATGTCATTGTAAAACGCAATGCATCGGCGCCGTGTTCGGAAATTAAATCGAGCGGGTCCGGCGAATTGCCGAGGGACTTGCTCATCTTTCTTCCCTGTTTATCGCGAACGAGTGAAGTGAAGTAAACATCTTTGAATGGGATTTCATTCATGAAATGCATTCCGGCAATTATCATGCGTGCGACCCAGAAGAAAATTATATCGGGAGCTGTTACAAGAAGATCGGTCGGGTAATAATATTTTTGATCGCGTTCGTTTGTAAAAACATCTTGCGCCCAAAGCCAGCTTGATGCCCAAGTATCAAGCACGTCGTCTTCTTGGTGCCAGTTTTCAATATCCTTTGGCGGCTCAACTTCACAATAAATTTCTTGAGTTTCATTGTGATACCAAACCGGAATACGGTGTCCCCACCACAATTGCCGCGATATGCACCAATCTTGGATGTTGCCCATCCAGTGTTCGTAAGTTTTTGTCCAATGTTCGGGATGAAATTTTACTTTACCTTCAAGAACTACTTTGAGTGCAGGTTTAACAAGTTCATTCATAGCCATGAACCATTGTTCCGAAAGATAGGGTTCGATGGGAACGTTACCGCGTTGTGAATAACCGACTTTGTTTGTATAGTTATCTATCTTGTAAAGAAGACCTAGTTCATCCATTCGAGTCACAACTTTTTCGCGAACATCGTAGCGGTCGAGATTTCTAAATTCCGGAGGAACATTGCCGTTAGTTGTTGCGTCTTCGTTGAAAATATTTATGAATTCGAGATTGTGGCGCTGACCCATTTCATAATCGTTAACGTCATG
>CAZRMG010000025.1:0-3076 GCA_964601095.1 uncultured Melioribacteraceae bacterium
AGGCAAGTTTTGAAGAACATCAAGTTAAATTTACTTAGGAGGAAAAGAATGAAGAAATGTTGGTTAGTTTTTCTATCTTTGGGGTTGGTTGTAGCTTTTAGTATATCTACCCTAGCGGCTGATGTAAAGTTTAGCGGATCATTTGAAATAGGAGGCGTGTATTTAGACAAGACCTCTTTCATAAAGGGAGTTGCTGGTGAAGGTCCAAGCTCAGCCCTTTATTTTCAAAAGCTGCGCGTTCGGACGGACTTTATCGTTGCTCCGGGGCTGACGCTGGTAACGCGTTTTGACGCTATGGAGCGTGCGTGGGGTGCTACGAGGTCAGCACCGGGTACAACACTGGCCACTCAGTCAGCGGGCACGGTTGCTGAAAATGAAAATATTGCCTTTTCAAAACCACCATGTAATGATTGCCGAGTTCAACATCGCCATGACGGATTTCTTCTACTTGGTAATAAATTCTTACGTCGGCATTTGGCGGATGTTTAACAATTTTATTTTCAGGCTGGTTTGAATCGTAAATGAAAGTGTTTTCGGAAAGCGGTTTTAGATTTTTTATCCCGTGAATATTATTGTTCCCGCCGTATTCACCCGGTAGAATTATTTTTGTTTCGCCGGATTTATCGCCTTTGAATTCCATTACAACAATAAATCGAAAAACATTAATATCGTAATACGGCTCGATAGAATAGCTTATATCAAAATCCTGTTTCTTACCCGATTTGGTTTCAAAAATATCCGCACTAATATTGGCTTTATTTGTCGTTACGGAAATAAAGTATGTTGAGATAAAAAGGGATAGAAAAAATCGTAGCATTCTGCTCAAATAGAAACCTCATTCATAAAAGCGCTCAAATAATCCTAAAAATTTTTTTCAAAAGAAAGATAATAAATATTACTGCATTGTTTGAGAACGGGTACTGGAAAATCCGGGGAACATTCGTGATTGCTGCCGCATCTAAAATTACAAAATAAATGGAGAAGGACATGTACGAAGAATTCAAAGTTAAAGGCAAGGAACTTCTGACAAAAGTTGAGGAACTCATAAAAGAAGGCAACGCTCGAAGAATAATAATTAAAGATGAAAAAGGAAGAACATATTTGGAGATTCCCGTAACAATAGGAATTCTTGGAGCGCTTTGCGCCCCGATACTTGCGGCAGTTGGTGCGCTGGCAGGAATGGCGGCTAATTTTACGATTGAAGTAATTAAAAGAGATGAACCGGAAAAAGAAAATTCCGGACCAGATCATGATTTATAATCTTTTATGATGCGGCATTTCAAAAGGGATTTCGATTGATATTTCTACAAGTCCTTTTAATTTCCCGTTTTCGTACCATGGTGATTGATGAATCAATTTCTTAATTCCGTTTTTCTCTATTGTATAAGAATTGGATTTGTTTTCGATCATCAAGTTTTTAATTATTTCATTTGATTGTTCGGAGTGGCAATCAAATAAACTTGTGCCTATCAAATTATAACCGCCGTCTTTAGAAAACATCGATGCGGCTTTATCATTCATATAAATTATCGTTCCTTCAGTATCGCAAATTGTAACTGCGGAGTTAAATTCTTTCACCCAATTAATATTCATAAAAATTTCCTTGTTCGACTTTGATGTCGATTATTTCGCCCGTAATGTTTTATCAAATAAAAATTGAATGCAAACATTTCACAAATAATGTAAAAACGCAAAAAATATTTTGGCACAATCTTTAATACATCAACTGCGAAACATTATTCACTAAACAAAAGAGGTACAAAATGAAACGCGCAGCATTTTTATTCGCAGTAATATTTTCAATAGCTTTATTTACATCTTCATCCTACGCACAATCAACAGATGGAACCGTACCGACAGGTAAAGGTGCCAGCTGGGTTGATGCAAACGGCGACGGTATTTGCGACAACTTCGGCACTTCGAACCAAGGTTCGCTAAGAACTGGAAAAGGTTATGGAAAGAAAGACGGAACCGGTAACCCGGCGCGTCCGCAGGATGGAACCGGCTTCGGAGCTAAAGCAGGTAATGCAACCGGGACAGGCGCATGCGACGGTACAGGTCCAAAGGGCAGTGCAAAACGCGGCGGAAGAAAATAATAAATACTAAAAATGTATTTTGTTCAAAGGCGTGCTTAGCACGCCTTTTTTTTATGAATCGAAATATGAATGATCTAAAAATAAAATTCGGCGCTAAGGGAATAATTTCTTATCGGCGAAAGATTTCCTGTGAACTCGACATAATTATAATTAAAAATATTTTTTACGTTTAAGAATACTTTAGCAGGAATACTTCCTAAAATAGTATTGTAACCAAATATCAAATCGGTAACATAAATAGGAACATGTTTATCGCCGTCGACAACTAAAGTTGTTGTTAAATCATCGATCTCTTCGAACTTGCTTTGGAAATGAAAATTAATACCTGTTTCGAATGAACCATAATGTGCATTTATATTTGCAGTTAGCGAATGTCTCGGGCGGTATTTCAGCGCAATATTTTTGTCGGGGTCGCGTGCCCATAAGTACATGTAGCCAAATTTTGTATCAATAATATTTTCAATTAATTGAAAGTGCACACTGCTTTCAAATCCAAAAACATCGGCATTGGGTACATTTAAGAATTGAATACCGTCTCCGACAATATTAGGTTCTATATAGTTATTATACTTTGTATAAAATAAAGCAGCATCCACATCAATAAAATTTTCGATAATATAGTTTATCCCCAATTCTGTTGATACGCTTGTCTCGGCTTTTAAATCTGTATTACCTTTTACACTCAGCCCGCCCGTGATGCTTGTAGATGTAAATATCTCGGCAGGTGTCGGGGCTCTAAAACCAGTACCGATTGAAGCCCGCATGATTATGTTTTTATCCAATTTATAATTTATTCCTGCCCTCGGTGTTAATGCGAATGCCCCGTCGAGCGAATCAACTTTAATATAGTCACCGCGTATGCCTATAGATAATATGGTTTTCTTAATTCCCTTGTATTCGGCTTGCGAATAAATACCGCTCCCGAAAAAGTTTGTATTGGAAAAAATATCCGAAGTAACATCGGAGAATGAAATTTCGGT
>CAZRMG010000025.1:3176-11170 GCA_964601095.1 uncultured Melioribacteraceae bacterium
CGAGAATCTTTCCAATACAAATAATTGCCCCGGTTCATATTCAAATAATCCGCAAAAAAAGTTAAACTGCTTTCGTCGGTTATTTGATAATTAAGTTTAACAAATCCCAAATATTTTTTATTAAAATCATTTTGCCGGTAACTCATGTTGTCGAATTTTTTTAGAGAAATTGTGTAGCCCAAATTTTCATATGAGTTTGAATGCGTGATTTCAGTTCCGTAAAAAGAACGCGGCGATTCGTTCCACTTCCAAATATCATAAGAGGGTGAGTCGTACAAACCGTAATAAGTTCTGAATCTTGTTACCGGACTTTTTACAGCCGCCTTTGTAATAATATTAATAACACCGCCTATAGCGCTCGACCCGTACAAAGAACTTGCCGGACCTTTTATAATTTCCACACGTTCGATATCGGATACAGGAATTAATTCCCAAACAACATCGCCGTTATCACCGGCGTAAAGTGGAATACCGTTTAATGCAACGAGTACGCGCGCACCCACGCCTTTGCTGTATCCGCTTGAACCGCGTATGCTAACCTGTTCCAAGTTCATTTGTACGCCGGTTATTTTGCGAAGCATATCGTCGAATGTTAGAAAATTTTGTTTGTCGATGTATTCCGGATGAATGACTGTTGTGCTTACGGTTAGATCTTCTTTTTTCTGTTCATATTTGCCGGCACTCACAACTATTTGCTCGGTTTCAATTAATGTTGATCTGAGAATTATTTTTATTGTACTGCTTGTTGGCGTGAAGTTTATATTGACATTTCTCTTTTCATAACCGACTGCAGAAATCAACAATGTATAATTCCCGAAATCGACATTTTCAATTTCGAAAAATCCGTCCTCGTTGGCGGCGGCACCGATTGTAGTTCCTTGGATAATAACATTTGCGCCGATAACAGGGCGTGCGCTTTCGGTAAGAATTTTTCCGGTTAAGTTTCCGGTTTGCGGATAAACTATTGCAAAAGGTAAAATTAAGATTAGAATGAATTTTATTTTCATTTACAAATTCCTATCCGGTATAAAATTATTGCGGCGGCTGCGGAGGAGGATTATTAAAATCAACCGTTATGTTTATATTATCTAAAAATCTGCCGGGCGGAATTACAAGCGTGGCAGGTTTTGTTTGATCTGAATTTGTACAGTAAACACCAACAACAAACCAATCCCTTCTTCGAAGCGAAATGTTTTCCGTTTTGGACTGCGCTACAACAATATATTTATAACTGCCGGGGTTAAGTTGAAATACAGGCAGAAAATTATCTTCGAGAGAATTATAGTTGAATACTTCACTTTTGTACGGGATAGAATCAACAACAAACGAAAGATTTGGCGGGAAAAAATCGGATGTATCTTTTATGGCTTCTTTAAAAACAACAAGATGAGTTCTTTTAATCCCTTCAGGCCATTCGCCCAGAAAGTTTATTGTTCCACCAAAACCAACGGCAACAGATTCTTCACCGGGTTCGATACCTTTATCGCATCCGTGAAGTGAAATAATTAAAACAACGACCAAAGAATAAAATATATTTTTGAACATAAGCGAAATGTGTTCGTCTTAAAATATGATTTGTTTACTTTGTTTTGGTAAATATAGAACATTGCCGACAAATCGCCAATTCGGTATTCATACATGAAAATATATTTTTATTTGAGTAGATTTTAACCGGTTCTATTTTTATGATGATATTAAAAAAAATCTAATTGAAAAAACTTTTCTTCAAATATTGTTTTCCGCTGTTATTTTTATTCTGCGTAAGTCTCTATGCAAGAACTGTCGAGCAGGAAATCGTATTCAGACAAATAAGAATGGAAGACGGACTTTCGCAAAGTACAGTCTACTGTATTTTACAGGATAGTAAAGGATATTTATGGTTTGGCACTGCAAACGGTTTGAACCGTTACGACGGATATAACTTTCAAATATTTTCAAACAATCCTCTCGATTCAACAACAATTTCCGATAACGGCATAATCGCAATTCATGAGGATATGAAAGGGTACATCTGGATTGGAACGTCGGAAGGAGTTTTGAACAAATACAACCGCAAGACAGGCGAGTTTCAAAGATTTTATATAACGGAAAATCTTAAGATTACCGATAAGCCGACTACTCAATATTACGATTTTCCTATTCCTTTCTCGCGTAACAGCGATAATACAATTACATCGATTGCCGAAGGTCCTGACAACACATTGTGGATAGGAACATGGGGTCTTGGGATTATTCGGTTTAACTATAACAATAATTCCACTCAACATTTTCATTATGATTCACGTAATCCATCCGGCATACAATCCAATAGTATAAAATCAATTCAGGTTGACGGCAAATATTTGTGGGTAGGAACGCTTGACTGCGGTTTGTACAATTACAACACTGTAACAAATATTTGGACAAATTATAAAAACCAAGCGGGCAACAATTATAGCTTAAGCGATAATAAAATATATTCGATCTATAAAGACAGAAATGAAAACTTATGGATTGGAACATTCGGCGGCGGATTAAGTTTATTATCGAAAGAAGAGCAAACAAAGCAGGCAAACGAAGCAAAATTCCACAACTACAAATACAACCCGCGTAATAAAGGTTTATCAAACAACTTTGTAACAACATTACTTCAGGATAAAAAGGGATTTCTTTGGATCGGAACATACGGCGGCGGAATTGATAAACTAAATTTATCGACCGGAGTATTTGAAAATTATCATTTCGATCCAAACATACCAACGTCGCTTTCAAAAAATGATATACTTTCAATTTACGAAGACGCTTCCGGTACAATCTGGGTGGGAACGCATCTGGGAAAGGGGCTTAGCAAACTTGAAACCAGCGTTGAAAAATTTAACCGGATTACAAAAGATTTATCAAATAAAAAAGGTCTTAATGATGATGTGGTGTGGGCTATTACCGAAGACGAGGATTCGGTTGTTTGGATAGGAACTTATAAAGGCGGATTAAACAAATGGGATCGCAAGAATGGGAAATTTAGTTACTATGATATTCAATCAGGTGCGGTTCGAAGGATAAGCGATAATCATATAAGGTCGCTTAAAGATGATTCTGAAAATTTACTAATCGGTACTTATAACAGGGGGCTATGTGTTTTTAATAAAGCTACAGGAAAATTCAAAGTTTATTCGAATGATCCAAATGATTCTACAAGTATCGGCGCAAATCAGATTCAATCAATTTTAATAGATAAAAATAAGAATTACTGGATAGGTACGTTCGGCGGCGGGTTAAATAAAATTGTATCGATGGATAACAAGGGAAATGCAAAATTCAAAAGATATGTCTACAATAAAAATAACCCGTTCTCACTGAACGATAACCGCGTTTACACAATTTATGAAGATAGCGAAGGTTTGTTTTGGATTGGCACATTCGGCGGTGGACTCGTACGTTTCGATAAAAACAACGAACGTTTTATTGCATATAAAAATATCCCCGGCGATGAAACCAGCATAAGCGATAACAGGGTTATGTCTATTTATGAAGATAAAAAAACGAATTTATGGGTTGGAACATACGGCGGCGGACTTCATAAGTTTGATAAGAATACGGAAAAATTTGTTAGGTATGATCAGAAAAATAAACCTAACAGCTCGGTTGTTTATGGGATTCTTGAAGACAACAATAATAATCTTTGGATGAGTACGGACAACGGACTCTTTAAATTTAACATCAGCAGCGAAAATTTTACAAGGTATGATCTGCACGACGGATTGCAAAGTTTGGAATTCAGCGGCGGCGCGTATTTCAAATCCAAAAACGGTGAAATGTTTTTCGGCGGCATAAACGGGTTTAATTACTTTTTCCCGGATAGCGTAAAAGATAATTACTATGTTCCTCCGATTGTATTGAGCAACATAAAAGTATTTAATCAACCATTCCGTGGAGAACGCGACACAATTAAACTCACTTACGACCAAAATTTTCTTTCATTGGAATTTTCAGCATTGGATTATTCTAATCCTCAAGACAATCAATATGCATATAAACTTGAAGGATTTGACGATCAATGGATTTATGTTGATGCGCGAAATAGGATAGCAAATTATACAAATCTTTCACCCGGCAAGTATGTATTTAAAGTCCGCGGCTCAAACAATGACGGGGTATGGAATAATATTGGTGCTGAATTAACGCTTTTTATAGCGCCTCCGTTTTGGAGAACCTGGTGGTTTATTTCGCTTTCTGTTCTGGCAATCGGGCTTGTTGTTTATTACATGGGATCAATAAGGTATAGGAATCTTTTAATAATAGAAAAACTTAAAACAAAACTTTCAGCTGATCTTCATGATAATGTCGGTTCTGGCTTAACAGAGATTTCCATTTTAAGTGAATTGGCTGCGCATGAATTCGAAAAAGCGATGCCCGATTCCTCTCATAGATTAAATACCATAAGTGAAAAAGCGCGGCAGCTTGTTGATAGCATGAGCGACATTGTATGGATGGTTAATCCTCACAGAGATTCTTTGTATCATCTTATGCTTCGCCTCAAAGATTCATACAGTGATTTTATTAATGCCCTCGGTATTTCATTCTCAACAGTTAATATTGATAAATTTACTGATGTTAAACTACCTATGGATTATAGGCAAAATCTATTTTTGATTTTCAAAGAAGCCATTAACAATGCTATTAAACACAGCCGCTGTAAAAAAATAATTCTCGAAGCTAATTTGAATAAAGATATTCTTGAATTAACATTAAAAGACGACGGTATTGGAATAGAAGAAGAAATTGTAAAATACGGCAACGGAATACAGAACATGAAGAGCAGAGCCGCGTCTATTGGTGGAGAATTATCTGTTAATTCGTCGGGCAAAGGTACTATAATAAAATTTAACGGAAGAACAAACCGTTTTTACAAACTAGTCCCGTTTCTTAAATAAGTTTTTCTTAACAATAAAAAAATAAAATATGATCAAAGTAGTTATAACAGAAGATAACAATACTATTAGAGAAGGACTCGCGGCTTTAATAAACGGTACAACTGGGTACAGTTGTGTAGGAGCTTTCGGGGATTGCGAATCTTTGCTTTCCAAACTTCATACTTTAAATGTTGATGTTGTTTTAATGGATATCGGTTTGCCGGGCATGAGCGGAATTGAAGGGATAGCGCGTGCAAAAAAAATAAAACCGGAACTCAACATTTTAATGCTGACCGTTTATGAAGACAGTCAATCTGTTTTTAAAGCTCTTTGTGCCGGGGCGTGCGGATATCTTGTTAAAAAGACACCGCCGAGCAGACTGCTGGAAGCTATTAAAGACGCAAACGAAGGAGGCGCCCCGATGAGTTCTCTAATTGCAAGACAAGTCATAAATGTATTTCAGCAAACTCAGAGTAAAACAATTGAAGAAAATGAAGCTGAATTATCATCCCGCGAAAAGGAAGTTTTAACTTCACTTTCAGATGGAAACAATTACCAGGAAATTGCAGACCGACTTTTTATAAGCGTCGATACAGTTAGACATCACATTAAAAATATTTATAAAAAACTACATGTCCATTCGCAATCCGAAGCTGTTGCAAAGGCAATCCGTAAAGGGTTAATTTAACTGCCTACATGATTATGTAGGCAAGTGTACTTTTTTGCCTCTGTTCAAAACAAAATTACACAGATGTGTGGTTGTCTTGCCCCACCCGATTTGGTAAATACAACACGGAATCTTGAACTGCTTCTGTTCGCTATGGGGGGATAGCGGAGTTGTAGTGTGTAAAACATAAACTAATTTGGAAGGGCGCCATGGAAAACTTAAATCTTATCAACAACCAAAATCCTCTTGCCGAACTTATCAACGACGATGTTTACAACATTCTTACAAGCAGAGGATTGATTGATGAAAAGTCGGTTCGAGACTATATCATCAGGAAAAAATTTAAATCGTTGCGTGCGAGTAAAATAAGCGCAAGCGACGCAATCGAATCTCTGCGAAACGAATATCCTTATCTGCAGTTTGATACTATTCGCAAGATTGTTTATCAACCGCGCAGTTAATAAATACACATCTCCTCTTAAAAAGAATCGGGATCGGGTTTACCGGTTTCGATTCTTTTTATAATTAAATTCCGAATACTTCTTTACAGCATCTTAAAAAAATATTTAGTTATTTTTCCACTGCACTTTTTTATAATCTAATATGTAGGTGTTGTTATGAAAAAACTATTCTTTTTGATCTTTATTTTTTCAATTCAGCTGTTTGGGCAGGAAAAAGATCACGAAATGAAATCGGAAGTAAAAGCATTAACCGAATTTCACGAGGTTATTTACCAGATTTGGCATACCGGATGGCCGGAAAAAAATATTGAATTCTTGAGCTCGCTTTTACCCGATGTTGAAAAACTTGCGGCGGAAGTTATTAAAGCAGAGTTGCCGGGAATTTTACGCGACAAAAAAATTAAATGGGATGAGGGGATAAAAAATTTCGGCTCATCAGTTTCCGAATTTAAGAATGCAGTTGAACATAAAGATTCTGTTAGGATATTAAATGCGGCGGAAAAGCTGCATACTCAATATGAATTTTTAGTGAGAACAATTAGACCTGTATTAAAAGAAGTTGACTCTTTTCATCAAGTACTTTATATGCTTTATCACTATCATTTGCCGAACTATGAATTTGAAAAAATTAAAACCTCGGCAAAAGAGATGATTTCTAAAATGGAAAAATTAAATAATGTGCAACTCCCTGCTAAAATAAAACAGCGACAGGATAACTTTGATAAAGCAAAACTTGAATTGGAAATTGCCGTTAAAAAATTAAACGATGTTCTTGAACAGGGTGAAGATAGAAAAACAATTGAAAGCGCCGTTAATCTTGTTCATTCCAAGTACGAAGAATTAGAAAAAGTATTTAATTAAAAAAGACAGCACAGATTATGCAAATTCAGTAAGCAGTGATCTGTGCTGCTTCTAAAAATTCGAATCTCAATATCCGCCAGATTGCATTTGCATTAAAGCTCCGATGCCGGAGGTAATGAAGACGATTAAAAAAATGATATATAGTATCGTAAGCACTAAACTTACAATTATGAGAATTTTAATAATCTTAAAGAATTTGCCCTGTAATTCGAAACCATTTCGCATTGCAGCCGCATCGTTTGTCATACGGAAAATCGCAAATTGATCGGCAGCTTCTCTTATTCGCATACCTACAATAATAATGGGTACGCCTATAATTGCTCCAATTATTGTTATACATGTTAATGCGCCGTAAATGATTGAAAACATTCCTACAAAACGCATATCACTTATCATTTTGTCAAACATTATTTGAAACATGGTGGGAGGTTTGTAGGATGAGGTTGTTGATTGGTTTTCGATTATTGGATCGTCAAAGTGTTCCATTTAAGCTCCTATTATTTGATCTCTCAAACTTGCGGCTTGTTCATGTACAATATACTTTTTGTTGAAAATAAAATCAGAAAAAAATCTTAGCTGTTATTAAGTTTATGTACAATAGATAGTTGATTGACAATGCTAATGGATAATTGACTCAGTATAAAAACTATTCTTCGGGATTAGAATTTGTTTCGAGCGTACGCAAATATAAGTTTTCAACTTTTTTTCGTGCCCAGGGAGTTTTACGTAAAAATTTTAAGCTGGATTGAATGCTTGGGTTATCATAAAAACAGTTTATCCTGATTCTATAATACAATTCATCCCAAGAGAAATGTTTTAATAAATAAACTAAAATCATTTCCAAGGTAACGCCGTGAAGAGGGTTGTTGTTTTGTGTAATCATAAAATTGAAAAAAGATAGTCATAGAAACTTAATTGTGGAGCTGAAGGGATTCGAACCCTCGGCCTATTCGTTGCGAACGAATCGCTCTCCCAGCTGAGCTACAGCCCCAAACATAAAATCTGCTTAAATATATATTGAACAAACAAAGAAAATTCGTTGCGAATCCCGCCTCGCGGGACTCTCCCAGCTGAGCTACAGCCCCAAACATAAAATCTGCTTAAATATATATTGAA
>CAZRMG010000025.1:11270-14388 GCA_964601095.1 uncultured Melioribacteraceae bacterium
CAAACAAAGAAAATTCGTTGCGAATCCCGCCTTGCGGGACTCTCCCAACTGAGCTACAGCCCCATACAAAACTCACAGAAAAATATTGAACAAAGTTTTAAGTCAATAAAAATTACTGTTGGTAAATTAATAAATCTTTTATTCCAATCAATAGTGAATACAAACCAAAACATGCCAGTGCAATTGCCGAAATTCCTATCAGAACTTTACTAGAACCCTCGCCGAGCTTTTGGGTTGCAAAGGAAGCAAGTATAATTGTAATCGCAAGACTGATAATTATTGTAACATAGAAACTAACAACGAGCACAATTCCGTTCGTTGGGTTTTCATTCCAACCTTTTAATAAAAGCGGTCCCATTACCAAACTCCACCCAAGATATGGATTCGGATTTAATAGATTAACAACCACAGCTTTGAATAAAGTTTGGTTTTTAGAAACAACTTTATCTTCCTCTTCGGTAAAATATTTCCAGGATTTATAAGAATTATAAGCGAGATAGAGAAGAAAAAATCCGCCAACTATTTGTAGAATATTAAGGAAAACCCCAGGAAGATTTCCGAGTATTAAAAGCACAAATAGAATTATTGGAGCATCGCTTAAAACCGGCGCGAAAGCAGCGGGTAATGTTCGCCGCCATCCTTTAAGTATTGCCTGGGAGATTATATATGTTTGCAATGGCCCGGGCTGCACAGCCGCCGCAAACGCAAAAGTAATTCCAAGAATTATATATTCATACATAATATGGAAATTTAAAAATCATGAAAAACTAACCAGTAGAAATTTGTGATTTAATTTTTTCAATTGTGTCAAAATCAACACGGCATGCATTCATTAAATAATTTTCTATTGAATCATAACGCAAAATAATTTGATCAATTACATCAGTTAAATATTCCTGGCGTACTTCGAGCAGTGGTTTAATTTTTTCTGATGAAGCTCTGAATAAACTCATTCTGCGGATTATCTTTTCAATTTTTTCCATTTTGGATTTCATAAGGAAATTTGTTGCAAGATATTCTTCCAAGATTGTGTCGCGGTGTACTCCGGCAAGCAATTGAATTAATGCCGATATTAAGCCCGTTCTGTCTTTGCCTGCTTTGCAGTGAACAAGTGCCGGAAGATTTTTTTCTTCTGAAATTATTCTAAATACTTTTCCAACTTCATTTGCACGGTTAAAAGCATTGTTTAAATAGTGTTCTTTAATAAATTTTTCAAAATTAGTTTTCTTAGAATTTGTTATTAGGAACCACATTATCTGGAGTTGATTATAATCTCTCTTTTGATGGAAGAAAGGAATATTAATAATTCTAATTGAATTAGCTGAAGGAAGTTTGTCCGGTTTGTATTTAATTTCGTTTGGAGTTCGAAGATCAATAATAGTTTTTAAATTCAACCGGGAAATAGTTTGCAAATCGTTTTTTGAAAGCGCAGAAAGATCATCCGAACGGAAAAGCAAACCGGATTTCATAAACCCGCTTTGTGTTTTTAGTCCGCCTATCTCACGAAAATTGGATGCGCCTTCAAGTTTTATGTAACGATTTAATTCCATAAAAACTTAAACATTATTGAAGAATTGAAATAATATAGTTTATTTGAACATACTTTGTGCTTTAAACTGCCATTTTCTATTTTAATATCAAATTAAAATTAGTGAATCTTTTTTAGATATAGGGTACCGCGTTTTAATGTGTTGCGCAATGTTATAAAAGGTAAATGCAATTCGAGGAAAAATTAAAATGGAAACCATCAAATCAAAGATCAACATCGGAATTTTGTTTTTTGTATTTATGATGTTTTGTGTATCTAACATAATTGCACAGCTTAATGTTTCGGCAATTTTTGGAAGCGGTATGGTTTTGCAAAGAGAACATATAATCCCTGTTTGGGGAAGCGGAACTGCGAATGAATCAGTTGCTGTAACTTTAAATGAGAATACGGCAACAGGGCAGGTAGATTCAGATGGCAAATGGAAAGTTGAATTACCTGCGATGAATGCAGGCGGACCATATACAATGACAATAACATCGGGCGAGCAAACAATAACACGAACTGATGTTTATATTGGTGATGTTTGGCTCGCATCCGGGCAATCAAATATGGAGATGATGGTTAGCCAAAGCAATAGTGCAGCAACTGTAATTGCGGCTGCGAACGATGAAACTATCAGACAATTTAAAGTACCAAAATCATTAGCCAACGAACCCTCAAATGATTTACCTACCGGAACAGTTTGGAGACCTGCAACAAAAGCATATGTCGGTGGCTTTACGGCAGTTGGTTATTTTTTTGCACGAGATTTAAGACCGGAAATCGGAGTGCCGATTGGAATATTAAATATATCTTACGGCGGAAGCAGAATTGAGACATGGATGAGCGATGCAATGCTTGGTTTTGATGAGCAGACTAAAGTTCTTGCAAACGGAGAGCCTGAAAGACAACCTACTGTGGCATTCAACAAAATGATCCATCCCATTTTACAATATCCTATTAAAGGTGTTATATGGTATCAAGCAGAATCCAATGGGGATTCGATGGAAGATGCGCTTGCGTATGGAAATCTTTTTAAAACTTTTATTACCGGATGGAGAGAATTATTCGGCTTGGGCGATATCCCATTCTTATGGGTTCAACTTCCTAATTTTGGCGAAGTATATGAAGAGCCGCGTGATTGGGATGCGTGGCCGCAATTACGCCAACAGCAAAGTTTGGCGTTATCCCTTCCCAATACCGGTGAGGCAATTACTATTGATGTCGGTGCCGTTGATATACATCCAATGAATAAGATACCAGTAGGTCAACGTCTTGCTTTGATTGCGCGTAAAATTGTTTATGGTCAGGATGTAATTTATTCAGGACCAAGATATGCCGGTAATATTTTAAGGGAAGATGGAAAAATTGAGATTAGATTCAATCATATCGGCAGCGGATTAAAAGCAAAAAATTCCGAAGAGGGAATTGTTCAAGGATTTACTGTAGCAGGTGAAGATAATAAATTACTTTGGGCAGATGCAGTTATCGAAAATGATAAAGTGATTGTCTGGAGTGATCAAATTCCCGTACCGGTAAAAGTTAGGTATGCATGGGAATACAATCCGCCGGCCGCAACATTATACAACA
>CAZRMG010000025.1:14398-14692 GCA_964601095.1 uncultured Melioribacteraceae bacterium
CCATTTCTTGCTGATGTTAATCCGGGTTTTAAAATTACATCATTTACATCTGCACGTTCAGCTATTGAAACAGGTCAAAGCACTACACTCTCATGGATGGTCTATGGTGCATCATCAATTACACTTAATGGTACTGCAGTAGATTCAGCGGCGACAATTACAGTCACACCTGAACAAACAACAACTTACACTTTAATGGCGGTTAACCGAGATGATGCAAATGAAAAAGATACTGCGGTTGTGACTGTTGAAGTTTTAGATCCCAATCAAATTAACAGGGCTAAAAACCATACA
>CAZRMG010000026.1:0-4907 GCA_964601095.1 uncultured Melioribacteraceae bacterium
ATTGTAATATTGCTTATTGCAAGATTATTATACTTTGAATACGGAACAGTACTGTTAAAAGAAGCATGAATCGGATATCCACCGCCACTGCTTGAACCGTACGTTATTGCAGTTACCGGAGGAATTATTGTAAAGTTTCCAAGAGTAACGTTATCAGCTTTAACTAAAATTCCGTAGCCAGTTCCATTTGCAGATGCATTTATAACAGCTCCAGCTTCAGATTCACCGTTTAAAGTAATAGACTTATTAATTGATATTTGTGCTGTAATTGTATGAGTACCGTTCAATAAAAGAACAGTATCACCAATATTTGCAAAGTTTATTGCAGATTGAATTGATTGTCCAACTTCTACAAGAACGGTTTTTGGATTACTATAATTTAATCCAACAGTGCCGCTGTTATAAATGCGCAAAGTCGGCATTAAAGTAGTCGGCGGTTCTGCCGTTCCGCCAAGAAAAACCGGCTTGAGATCTGCAAAACCAGGTTCATTGTAAATTACATTTGCCGATGTGCTGTATGTAACCGGGCTATCGGTAAATGTATTATTTGTTACATCTAACGTACCCGAATATGCAGAAGCGTCTTTTATAAGTACTTCAGAATACCAGTTATTGCTAAATGTATTTCCGGTTACAATTACTGTAGAATAATCTGTAGTATTAGATATTCCATAAGTAACTATGCCCAAAGTCCAGTTATCAGATATTGTATTAGAAGAAATCTGATTCCCGTTAATATTGCCGGTCATATTTATACCGGTTCTATTATTTGTAATTGAACAATTAGTGATAATGTTATTCTGCGTAGTATTTAGGTAAATACCATTTCGGTTTAGTGTTACTATACAATTAGTTAAAACACTTGCAGTTGTACCTTGATTAAACTGTACACCATTGTTGTTGAAATTCCACGCGGCTAATTCTGCCGGAGTGTAATTGTGAGTTAAAGTAAATCCTTGTACAGAAGCTCCAGATGCAGCAAATATTAACGGAGTTGCATTTGCATTAGTTGCTTCTATTATTGAATGTTCTGGTTGTGCGCCTCTTATATCTAATTTTTTACTAACAACAACATTTTCGATATAAGTTCCGGCATCAACCATTATGATATCGTCAACAGCTGCAACGGAAATAGCATGATTTATTGTAGCAAACGGTGCAGCTTGAGTGCCAGCATTGCCGTCATCACCAACTGCCGTGGTATATAAATCATTTGAAGTGCTGTTATCGTTGACGTACCACCATGATTGGGCGTAACTCACATTCATAAATATAAAAATGAGTAACGCAAAAGCGGTTAGGTTCTTTTTCATTCACACCCTCTAAGAATGATTAAAAAAGATTAATTAATTAAAAATATTTTTTACTGTTATAATCGGCTGAATCAATATTCTGAACGAGAATTAACTTCCCTCAATTTATCTCGTGTTCGGCTGGAACTGGTCGAAACTTAGAACATTCTTATGAAGATGTCAAGATTTAAAATATACTGATTCGTAGATAAAAGACTATACATCTTCTATTGTCCCGATTCCATTTAATTTCTTAGAAATATTAAAAAGTTTTTTCAATCAAGTGAATTCATAAACTCTTTCTCTTTTGTTAACAAAAACTTTTTTACAACTCTCAACTAAAATACAATTGGTTTTTTAAGATGTTTGTTTATATTTGAAAAAAATTTTCACGAACTCTTTCCATAATTAACCGGAGAAATAATGTCTGGTAACAATACCGAACGAGAACAATGGGGTAGTCGTATTGGATTAATTCTTGCGGTAGCCGGTAACGCTATTGGACTTGGAAATTTTTTACGCTTCCCTGTCCAAGCTGCACAAAACGGCGGCGGCGCTTTTATGATTCCATATTTCATTTCTTTTCTTTTACTCGGCATCCCTTTAATGTGGATGGAATGGGGTATCGGAAGACACGGTGGAAAGTTCCGGCATGGCAGTGCACCGGGGATGTTTGATGTTTTATGGAAAAACAAAATTGCAAAATACATTGGTACTCTTGGTTTGTTCCAGTCAACTGTTATAATGATTTATTATACGTATATCGAATCATGGACTCTCGGTTTTAGTTTTTTTTCTATAACAAAAAGCTATTTCGGTTTGGAAAATTTTGAATCAATGAAATCTTTTTTATATGGTTATCAAGGCAGAGAGGTTAACAGTTTTTTTGACGGAATTGGCATTGCATATATTTTTTTGATAATAACTTTTCTTATAAATTTTTGGGTACTTTACAGAGGGATCTCAAAAGGAATTGAAAAACTTGCAAAGATTGCAATGCCGGCACTTTTCATTTTCGCGGTAATTATTGCAATACGGGTAATCACTCTCGGCACACCGGATCCTTTAATTCCCGAAAACTCAGTCAGCAATGGTTTCGGTTTTATTTGGAATCCGGATATGTCTCAACTCGGCAATCCCAAAATATGGCTTGCCGCAGCGGGACAAATATTTTTTACTCTTTCTTTAGGAATGGGCACAATTCAAGCATACGCAAGTTATTTAAAACCAAAAGATGATATTGCCCTTTCGGGTTTAGCAACTTCTTCAACCAATGAATTTGCCGAAGTAGTGCTTGGCGGCTCAATCGCAATACCTATTGCGGTTGCTTTTTTTGGAATAACGATGACAATGGATATGGCCAAAGGCGGCGCATTCGATCTTGGTTTTGTTTCTATGCCGCTTGTGTTCGAAAGAATTCCACTCGGCGAAATATTCGGTTTCTTATGGTTCCTATTATTGTTCTTTGCCGGAATAACTTCGTCCGTAGCGATGGGTCAACCTGTAATTGCATTCTTAGAAGATGAATTCGGAATGAGCAGAAGAAAAGCTGTAATTACTTTAGGAGCCGGAATTTTAATTGCCGTTCAATTTGTTGTTCTCTTTTTGCAATACGGTTATCTCGATGAATTGGATTACTGGGCAGGAACATTCGGTTTAGTTGTTTTCGCATTGGCAGAATCAATTTTATTTATGTGGATATTCGGCGCTGAAAAAGCATGGAAAGAAATGAATGACGGAGGTGATATAAAAATCCCGCGGATATTTTTCTACATTATGAAATATGTTACTCCAACCCTGCTATTAATTATTATGATTTGGTGGTTTGTAAATGACGCGCTTCCAATTCTATTGTTAAACAACGTTAAAGAAGAAAACATACCTTACATTTGGGGCGCAAGAATATTTTTAGTTGCCTTAATCGGTGTACTTTTCTGGATGGTTCATACTGCTTGGAAAAATAAAGGAGTTGAAAATGGGACTTCAAACTGAAGGTATTATTTTTATGGTAGTTGCATATTCATGTATAACTATTGTGTTATCGTTTAGCTATTACAAATTATTAACTAAGCCAAAAAAGAATTGAATATTCAAAAATGGTTTTAAAAACAAATAGCCGTTCATAGAACGGCTATTTTATTATATTCTATTTTAACTTAATATCATCCAAAAAATGTAGAAGCAACATCATATAATTTCATATCAACAGTCTTCAATTCTGCAGTAGCTTCTTCCAAACTAACTCCCAAAACATCCATTCCTCTTAATGCAGCCATTTGACCCCATTTGCCTTCATGGACTAATTCAGCAGCGCATACACCTAAGCGAGTAGCTAACACGCGATCAAAAGCAGTCGGACTTCCTCCGCGTTGAACATGTCCAAGTACAACCGAACGTGTTTCAAAGCCGGTTCTCTTTTGAATTTCTTCGGCAAGAATATTACCGATACCGCCAAGTGCAACATGACCGAACGAATCAAGTTTTTGAGAAGCAAGAACCATTTCGCCTGCTTTTTCTTCTTCACTCTTTTGCCAAATAGCACCTTCGGAAGCACACACAATGCTAAAAGTTTTTCCTCTTGCGTGTCTCTTAACCAAAGCATCGCATACTTCATCAATATTGAATGGTTTTTCAGGTATCAAAATCATATCGGCACCGCCTGCAATACCTGCATGAACCGTAATCCATCCGGCATGTCTTCCCATCAATTCAACAACAATCACACGGTTGTGAGATTCTGCAGTTGTATGTAAACGATCAATAGCTTCGGTAGCAATATTAACCGCAGTATCAAAACCGAATGTATAATCAGTTGCGTTTAAATCATTATCAATTGTTTTGGGAACGCCGACTACTTGAACACCTGCTTTAGCCAATTTAGCTGCAATACCCAAAGTATCTTCACCGCCGATTGCAACCAAAGCATCCATTCCTGTTTCAGCCATATTTTTAATTACAGTAGCTTCGCCATCTGGAATTTTATAAACATTTGTTCTTGAAGTTCCTAAGATTGTTCCTCCGCGATGTAAAATACCTGATACGGCTTCCATATCAATCGTGAAGAAATTTTTATCGAGCATACCGCGCCATCCGTTTCGAACGCCAACCATTTCATGACCGTTTTGAAGTGATTTTCTTACTACCGCACGAATAACCGCATTAAGACCCGGGCAATCGCCGCCACCGGTTAAAATACCTATTTTCATATTAGCTCCAATTATTTTTGTTATTTATACTAATTTTAAGTTAGCAAACTTAGCAAGTAATTGTTTTGTGCCGTGTTCTTCAAACGCAATCGTAACTCTCTGCATATCACCTGCACCAGTAATTTGTAAAATCTTTCCCATACCAAAAATTGAATGAGTTACACGGCTGCCAACGCGTAAAGATCTTCTTTCTTGATCAAAATCATCATAACCTTCTTGATAATACTCATCGTAAAAATCGCGTTTTTTTCTTCCCGTTTTTCTTCCCGAGCCGCCGTTTAATTCTTCGTATGTTTTTTCATCAAGTTCGTCTAAAAATCTTGATTTACTTTGATACGCAACTTCTCCGAATCTATATCTTGAACGCGCATACGATAAATAAATTTTTTCTTTGGCTCGCGTTAATGCA
>CAZRMG010000026.1:4917-7011 GCA_964601095.1 uncultured Melioribacteraceae bacterium
TCTTCTATTTTAGAATCGGAATCGAATCTTGGGTTTAATGGGAAAATATCTTCCTCTAAACCGGTGATGAATACTATCGGGAATTCAAGTCCTTTTGCACTGTGAATTGTCATCAAAGTAACCGAATTAACTTTTTCATCATACTGGTCAACTCCCGCAACAAGTGAAACTTCGGATAGGAATTCATCCAATTTTGCATTCGGATTTTCTTTGCTGTATTCCTGTACTGCAGAAAGAAGTTCTTGGATGTTATCGTATCTCGACATTGATTCCTGAGTATTCTCTTCTTTATACATTCTTAAAATGCCGAGTTCATCAACCAATCCTCTAGTTAATTCCCCGATTGAAAGTTTATCGATCAAATCAATGTACTTGTCGAGAAGCAGTTTAAACTGTTTAACATTTTTTTGAATTCTTTCTTTCACTTCGATTACTTCAAAAACTCTGGACATTGTTGTGAAAAGATTTATATTCAATTTACGAGCAAAAGCAATCATTTTGGAAATTGAGGTATTGCCGATTCCGCGCTGAGGAAAATTCATTATTCGCAATAAACTTTCTTCGTCGTTTTGGTTTGTTAAAATACGAAGATAAGCGAGTACGTCTTTTACTTCTTTTCTTCTGTAAAATTCAACGCCCCCTATAATTTTGTAGGGAATTTTTTCTCTTCGCAAAGCGTCTTCGAGTGCGCGCGATTGAGAATTGATTCGGTACAAAATTGCAATATCGTTCAAAGATAATTTGCGGGTTGTAATTTCTTTTTTAATTCTTTTCGAAATTTGAAAAGCTTCGTCTTTCTCATCCGAGGAACGAATCAATGTAAGTTCTTCACCTTCATTGTTTTCAGTCCATAGCGTTTTTGCTATCTGTTCTGTATTGTTTTTAATTACAGAATCTGCGGCGGCAAGAATTGTTTTAGTTGACCGGTAATTTTGTTCCAAACGAAATACTTTGGCGCCTTTAAAATCTTTTTTGAAATTAAGCATATTTTTAATTTCAGCGCCGCGCCATCCGTAAATACTTTGAGCGTCATCACCAACTACACAAACCTTATCTTTTAACGGACTTAATTGTTTTAAAATTTCATATTGAGCTTTATTTGTATCCTGGTATTCGTCAACAAGAATATATTTGAATTGTTTTTTATACTTTGCTAAAACTTTTGGATTGTTATTAAAAAGTTCGATCGGTTTTAGAAGCAGATCGTCGAAATCCATCGCGTTATTTTCGAAAAGGCGTTTATTGTATTCCGAATAAACATCAAAAAACTTTTTGTCAACTAATGTTGTTGCAAAATTCTTTGAATATTCTTCCGGACTAATCATCTGGTTTTTAAGATTGCTGATTTTATGTTGGGCAGAATTGGGCGTCAAATTTTCGAGATTGATATTTAGATTCTGCATAACATTGCTAACTAGAGAAACAGAATCTTCGCGATCGTAAATCGAAAAGTTTGCTCGGTAGTTTAAAAGAGCGGCTTCTGATCTTAAAATCCTCGCAAAAGTTGAATGAAATGTACCCATCCACAATTTATCTGCCTTTTTGCCAATGAGAGATTTAATACGATCTTTCATCTCTTTAGCAGCTTTATTCGTAAAAGTAAGTGCCAAAATTGTATCCGGCTCTGTACCTTTATCAATTAAATATGCAATTTTAACAGTTAAAACACGGGTTTTACCTGAGCCTGCCCCGGCAACTATCATTTGAGGACCCGTTATATATTCCACAGCTTTGCGCTGTTCTTCGTTCAATTGTTCAAGGATTTTCATGGTAAGTTCGAATTTTTAATCGGCAAAATTACAAAAATTTGTTACGATTTACAATTTCTTCCAAAAAGATTTGAAAAAACTGTTTTTTACAAGAAATCAAATGATTCTTAATAGAAGTGTATGTTCAACCGGCTCTTTTTCCCCTTTAAAATAGCCGTAATCAATTTTGAAATCGCTTATTGGATAACCTTTTTCAATTGCCCATTTGCTCATTTTGTCAAATGAATCGTCGATACAGCCGGCTTTTCCGTGATGAATATGATAAATGTATTCGTATGCGGGGAAATCCAAAGCTGTCATTCCATCAGGAATTTTTTCAAATTCA
>CAZRMG010000026.1:7048-12752 GCA_964601095.1 uncultured Melioribacteraceae bacterium
TGTTATTTATTCATTTACTTCAACACAAATTAAATGTGTATTTATACAGTTTTTTTTTGAAAGACAAATATTCATAAACTTTGTATCAACCCGGTTTGCAATTTCTTTATATCTTTCAAAAAATATATTCCAAATATGGGGTAATTCAGTAAATAAATAGTCTTGTGATACCGAAACTTGAATTCCTACAACCATTAATCTTTGCTTTTCAATTACATCCATCAAATCCCTTATTTAAAGTTGTACCTATATTTCCAACAATTACGTTTTAATATTTCTGGTTTTATACGCAGATTATTTTTACGAGGCGGATTACTACGAAGGAAAAACTATTTTATAAATAACTTGCCGTTCTTCATAATCATTTTATCGTCAAAAAACACAGTTGGTTTTTTCACTACACCATCAAGATGGATTGGAACATTAACATTCCCGCCCATTGATTTATTATCGCCTAAAGCAATGTGAATAGTGCCCATTACTTTTTCATCTTCCAAAAGAAGTCCGCTCAACTTAACTTTATCATTTGTACCGATTCCAAATTCCGCAATGTTTCTTCCGGGATTGCCGTATTTTTCAATAATACTATTTAATTTTTTAGCCTGAACACCGCCGCTTATATCAACAGCCAAACCATTTTTCACTTCAATTCGTATCGGCTTTCCTTTTATAACACCAATACCCGCCATTGAACCGTCGACAAAAAATACTCCATTTGATTTGCCTTCCATCGGCGCGATGTAAGATTCTCCTGTCGGTAAATTTCCGCTTTCACCTTTTTTATGAAAAAGTCCTTTACTGGAAATTGCTTTTCTTCCATCAACATCAATAGTTATATCTGTTCCGTTCGGTGCTGTAACATGGATTATTTTAACATCATTCAGAACTTCAGTTAATTTATTTGTAAGAACAGCAATTTTTTTATAATCTGCATTTAAACCGCGAATCATTATTTCTTCGGTGATGCCGGGAAAAGTGGCAATGCGCGCACCAAGCGAAGAAGCTTCCCTTCTTGCATTTGTATGAGTTAATGATTTTGTAGTCGGACACAACACAACATCAAACATTTTCATTAAATCGGCAACTTGTTTCGGCGGTTCTTGTCCGTGCATTTCGCGTGATTTCATTTCAACGAACAAAGCTTCATGTCCAAGTGCAAGAGCATTTATATATAAATTGTAACCTATTTTTTTCTTGAGTTCATCGGTAACAATTAGAACAGATTCACCTTTTTGCGCGCCCATGCAATCTTTAATAGCAATTATAGAAGCTTTATCAAGTTTTGATAATTTCATAAATACCTCAAAATGGAAATCCAACGTTTAATTGTACAGTACCTGTAAATCCGCCTTTTTCGATAGCTGTTTTGGAATTCATAGGCAAAGTTTCGTCTTTATCACTCAACATTTTATCAATTGTAATTGATGAAAATGCCGCGGTTCCTTCGATGCTTATATAATCTTTTATCAAATGTAGGATTAAACCTGTACCGACATAATAGCCAATCTTAGGTTTTTCAGGTGAAAATTTTTGTTCAATTTTCTGTTCGTCGTTCAACAAAGTTTGATACTCAAAATCACTATTATAAAAAGCAACACCGCCATCAATCAATTTAAGATCTAAAAAAGAGAATACCGGGAAACCGAAATCAATACCAAGTCCCCAATGATTCATTGACAACTTGTATTTATTTTTAAGAATTTCTTGAGAAAGTTCATCAACAACTTCATGTTCTTCTTTTAAGAATTGGAAAAAACCTTTTAGCGAAATAAAAACGTCGTCGAATTGAGCACGGAAAATATTCGCACCAATCCTAAAACCTGTACCCTTTTGAAATTTGACATCATTATTTGCTAATGGGCCATTGTAGTTTTGCTGAGCAAATAAATTGATCCCATCGGCTTTATATTCTTGTTGAGAATAGCCGCCGTAAAATCCGCTTAAGCCCAAACATCCGAAACCGAATGATTGTGGTTGAATTTTTGAATTCAAAACAAAGAAGATCAGTATAAAAAAATATATTCCGAAGTTTATTTTCATTAATCCGTAAAATTTGCCACGCAAATTTACAAAAAAAAAATTAATTACAGGATATTACGATACTCAACTCTTTAACATTCCTTTTTCCAATCCATGCCCGTCCTTGCTATTCTCACTCTTACGTAACAAAAATGCGAACAACAAGCCGAAAAAGCCAAGCGAAGAAAATATCCACATTCCTAAATTATAACCTTCAGGGTTTTGTGCGCCTGCTTTTGATATATCATTTGCAAAACCAATGATCATGTTGAAAGCAAACAGACCTATGTTTTGAATCATAGTCATCAATCCGTAAGCTGTTCCTAATTTGGAACCGTCAACAATATATGCAACCGAGGGCCACATTACGGCAGGTACAAGTGAAAACGCAATTCCCATAATTGACATCGGGATTAAAAGATAAATAGGAATTGCAGCATGAATATCGAAAAAACTAAAATTGATATTTATAAAACTGCTGTCGGTCATTACATTTGGCTGCCCGAATTTGTAAGCCATCATTAAGTAAACAGGAATTATTAATAAAGAACCGAACATCATCAACAAGGAACGTTTACCTATTTTATCGGCGAGTAAACCAAACAAAGGTGTGAAAAACATTGCGGCGAGAGTTAACATGCTCGATAAATTTCCACCGACTTCTCTTGAAGTTCCGTGCGCATCCTGAAAAAATTTTATTGCAAAGGTTTGGAACGGAAACATAGCCGAGTAAAAAGTAACGCAAAGCGCGGTTATGTACCAAAACGACCTGTTAAAAGAAAATATTTCTTTAAGATTAACTTTATCCTGCTCACCTTCTTTTGGAAGATGATATTTTTTAGTAGCGTAAATATCTAATAAATAATAAATGACGATTGTAACCATTGCAAAGACACCGGCTGCGACAGCTATCCATAAAGGCGATTGCCAATTGCTGTAATAAGATTGTCCCCAAGTCGGTGAATTTAAAGCAAGAAAAGAGCCAAGCCGGGCAACAGTTAAATTCAGTCCGAATGCAAATGATAATTCTTTTCCTTTGAACCAACGAGCAATCATTGTTGTAATTGCAACTATCATAGATTCTGCACCGAGTCCAAAGATCAAACGACCTGCCGCCATCAAAATCAATTGATCGGAAAGTGCTGTAATGATTGAACCAAGCATAATCAAAAAAGTAAATATCATTACTGAAGTTCTTGTGCCGATTTTATCAATTATAATTCCACCGATTAAAACCATAATTATATTCGGGAAACTATATATACCTTGCAGCAATCCGATATCCGAATCGCTGAAGTTTAATTGTTTTACCAAAAGATCGGCGAGAGGACTGATGCTGTCGTAAATGTAGTAATTGCCGAACATTGATAAACTTATAATCAATAAAACTGTCCAGCGTAAAAATGCAGATGGTTCGGGTTTCGTTTCGATTTGATTATTCATATTATTTTTTCTTGCTCTTGCCCATGCTCTTGATCTGTAAATTAGACCAAGAGCAGGAACAAGATTATGATAAAGATTATTTTGCAGGAATATTTTTAAGAGAGTCGACTAATAAATCCCAGAATTTTTCTACAGTACTTATTTGTACTTTTTCATCGGGAGAATGCGCGCCCATGATTGTTGGGCCGAATGAAATCATATCCATATCGGGATAACGCTCTTTAATTATTCCGCATTCCAAGCCGGCATGTATAGCTTTTACTTCGGGATCTTTGCCGTATTTATTTTTGAAATTATTTTTCATAACGCCAAGTATAGGTGAATGAATATCGGGCTTCCAGCCGGGGTATCCATCTCCTTGTTTAACTTCGGCTTTAGCTAATTTGAATAATGCACCTATTGAATTTGCTATATCATGTTTTTCACTTTCAACAGAACTTCTATGACTTAAAGTAACTTCAACGGTTTTACCTTTTGTAACAACTACAGCAAGGTTTGTAGAAGTTTCAATAAGTCCTTCAATATCAGCACTCATTTTAATAACGCCGTTTGGAACTGCGTAAAGTGAATCTATAATATTTTTAGCAGAAGCTTTATCAAGAATTTTATTTTTTGATTTAGATAAATCGGCGCTAACATTTAAATTAGGTTCCATGCTTGCCAATTCATCTTTAACAATTTGATTATAATTTTCAACGTACAACAAAACTTCTGTAGCAGTTTTTTTAGGAACACGAATTATTGCAAAACTTTCGCGCGGAATTGCGTTGTGTTTGCTGCCGCCGTTTAAACTCACGAGACGAATTCCGAATTTATAATTTAATTCATGAAGAAGTCGAACCATCAATTTAACAGCATTGCCTCTTCCTTGAATAATATCGAGACCGCTATGCCCGCCTTTTAAACCGAGTACTTTTAATTCCAAGGCAACAGTGTTTGCCGGAATATCATTTTGGTTGCATTTGAATTTCACAAATGAATTTTGACCGCCTGCACAGCCGATGTAAAGAGCGCCGTCTTCTTCGGAATCAAGATTCATTAAAATATCTGCATGAACAAAACCCGGCTGCAATGCTTGCGCACCGTTCAATCCGGTTTCTTCATCAAGTGTAAACAATGCTTCTATTGGCCCGTGCTCAATATTATTTGATTCTAAAACTGCAAGCGCAGCGGCAACGCCAATTCCGTTATCGCTGCCGAGCGTAGTGCCTTTTGCTTTAACCCAATCGCCGTCAACATAAATTTGAAGAGGGTCTTTTTCAAAATCGTGTTTTACATCCGAGTTTTTTTCCGGAACGATGTCAAGATGACCTTGCATCACAACTGGTGTTAAATTTTCTTTTCCAGGTGTTGCAGGTTTGCGTATTACAATATTGCCGAAGTTGTCTTTCGCATATTCGAGGTTATGCTGTTTTGCAAAATCGATAACATATTTTGCAGCTTTCTCTTCTTTGCGCGAAGGACGAGGAATTTGAGTTAACGCTTCAAAATGTTTCCAGAGTAACTCAGGTTTTAGATCTACTAAAATGCCTCCCATGTTAAACTCCTTTTATTTTATTTCGTCGAAAGTTATTAATCTTTGTTCATAAAGTTGAGTCAAAAATTTTATTACTCTTTCTTGCACCGGTTTAATTTTTTCGCCGAATTTATCATCAAGCATTTTGACAATTTCGCCTACTTTATTTTTACCGTTAAGCAACAACCATGTTGCAGATCCAAGTTCATCAAGTTGAAGCCTGAATACTTTTGCTTTCAATTTAGGCATAATAAATTTTTCTGCGAATGCGCTTCTGAACTTGGGAATTAAAACCGTAACCAAATTATCTTCGCTAACTTCTTCTTTATAATTTCTTATCGGACGAAGTTCCAGATAATTGGCATTTTTAAGAATTTTTCTTCTCTCTCTAAAACTTAGCGGCATATACTTCCCTATACTAAGCGGAGAAGAAAATATCTTCTCCGCATATAATCAAAATGGAACTACAAAACAAAATTACATTGAAACTTGCGGTGGTGCAGGATCTTCAGGTTTACCTGCATTTTTCAACGGAATTGAAACCAGTAAATATGCAAGCGCAACAACTACCAATATACTTACGTAAAACGAAGGATTATCGAAAAACGAGAATATTTCGTTTGGTCTCTTTTCTGTAAAAAAGACGACCGTCGCGAAGACAAGTCCTATTAATGCCTCGCCAGCAATTAATCCCGCTGCAAGTAAAATTCCTGTATTTTCAACTCT
>CAZRMG010000026.1:12762-14664 GCA_964601095.1 uncultured Melioribacteraceae bacterium
TCGTTAAATTTTCTTTTTTCATTAAATTTTTCAACTATACCTTTAATTAAACCGCCGACAAAAATTGCGAATGTTGTGCCTAAAGGTAAATACATTCCAACGCTAACGAGCATCGGACTTTTAACATTCATTAAAATGAAAGCTACACCCATTAACATACCAACAAGAATTAAAATCCATTCCATATCGCCTGCAACAATTCCTTTGGAAAGAATAGCCATAAGACTTGCTTGAGGAGCAGCGAGAGCTTCACCGCCGAATCCGGTTCCTCCTGCTTTTATATCGCCTTCATGTAAAACCATTAATGGATAAAACATAACTACAGCAGATAATGCAACGCCGAACAAATCTCCAATTTGCATTTTCCAAGGAGTACCGCCGAGAAGATGACCGGCTTTAAGATCTTGTAACATTTCACCTGCAACTGCGGCAGAAACGCAAACAACTGCTGCAACACCAAGAACTGCAGCAACACCGGTTGATCCGCTCATACCGAGAACAACCATTAATAAAGCTGCAACAACTAATGTTGATAAAGTTAATCCACTGATCGGATTATTTGATGATCCGATAATTCCAACAAGATAACCCGAAACTGCTGCGAAGAAAAATCCTGCAATAATCATCACTATTGTAGCAACAAGTGCCGCAAAAACATCCTGAGCAAAATAAAAATAGATAAAAAATGTTGCTATTGCTGTTAAGCCGATACCTATTAAAACCCACTTAAACGGTATATCTTTTTCCGTTCTATCAACATTTGCTGTTTCGCCCGAAGCTGCCTTTTTAACATCACCAATCGAACGTGCAATTCCGGCAAATAAATTTTTTCTCATTTTCCATAATGTAAATCCGGCGCCAACAAGCATACCGCCAATTGCAATTGGGCGCACATAATCTTTCCAAACTTGGATGATTGTTTGAGTCCAATCCATTCCTTCAGCAGGGGCGCTGCCGAATTTGAAATACGCTATCATAGGCGCTAATAAACCCCATGCAATAACTCCACCGCTAAAGTTTAAAGCCGCTAAACGCGGACCAATAATGTAACCAACACCCATATAAGCAGGGCTTATATCAGGAGAACGGAATAAGATACTGCCTTTGCCTAATGTTAAAAGTCCGTCGGCACTTGCGGCAAATAAATTAAACTGTTTTAAAACTTCAGTTATTCCACCAATACCCATTGCGGCAAATAAAAATTTAGAGCCTGTGCCGCCATGTCTTCCCGCTTTATGAATTTCTGCAGCTGCAACTGATTCAGGGAAAGGCAACTCAACATCTTCAACCATTACCCTTCTTAACATTGCAACGAACATAATACCAAGCACACCGCCGGCTGCCATTATAGCCGCTGATATAAAATAATTTTCCCATGAAAAGAATGGAATCCAAATTCCCGCAATAAAAAATGCAGGTAATGTAAATACAGCACCGGCTGCAATCGATTCACCAATCGACCCAACAGTACGTGTAAAATTTTCTTCAAGAATAGAACCTTTAAAAAGTCTTATTATCGCCATCCCGATAACCGCTGCAGGATAAGTAGCAGCAATGGTCATTCCAGCTTTTAATCCTAAGTAAGCATTAGCCGCTCCTAAAACAATTGCCAATATTAATCCAATAATTAATGCTCTTATTGTGAATTCTGCCATGTTTGTTTCGGATGAGACAAATGGTACAAACTTTTTTTGTTCCGGCATGTCGTTCTCCTGTTAATGGTGAGAAGAAATTATGTTGTTTAATTAATTTATTTTTAAACGCCCGGCTAATATAAAGATGTAATAAAAACTGAGCAACCCTTTTATTATGATTATTAATTTTAACTTTTTTTAAAAATTGTTCCTTAAATAATTGTTTATAAGAATGTTAAAATTCCTGTTAGAAAAAAATTCCATTTCA
>CAZRMG010000027.1:0-2187 GCA_964601095.1 uncultured Melioribacteraceae bacterium
ATAATAATAGCAATTATCACAGTTCTTAATTATGTATTTCATCTTCTTTTTACTCCTTTAATCTGCCACACTATCAGCAATACAACCAAAATCGGTATTGCGAATGTAAGCATTAGCAGTCCTAAAATATCTCTCATTTTGTTTTGTCCTTTATAAATGAAGAAATAATTTCACCGGTCTTGTCTGTTGAGTGATCGTTCACTAAAATTATTTCAATTTTATCTTCAGGATAAATCAAATTATCCAACGACCTCAAACAATCTAAAATGTTATCTTCTTCATTCCTCGCGGCTACAATTACCGAAACCGAAGGCAAATCATTGTCTTTAACTTTATTATAATTCTTACCGGCTCCAATTGAAAATATGATTAGCTGTATGAAATAAAATGAAAGCGCGGTTAGGAAAATTATTTCGAACATATTCAACAATCCTTTTTACAGGCAAAAATATAAATATTTTTTATGCCGAATAATATTTCACGCATAAACAATTATATTGCAGATGTAATTACAATTTGTGTTTTCCAAGTTTAATAACAGGCAATATACAGTGAATAATAAAATCAGACCTTTAAAGAGATTTGGACAAAATTATCTAACAGATAAAAACACTATTGTTAAAATTGTGAATGAATTTAATCCTTCACCCGATGATTGTGTTTTAGAAATCGGCCCCGGTACAGGATCAATGACTTCCCTTCTTCACGATAAAGTTAAAAAATACACAGCAGTAGAAATCGATTTTAGAGTCATTGACGATTTACGAAGCAAATTTCCTTCAATAGAAATCATCAACCAGGACTTTCTAGACATAAACTTAAAAGATTTTTCTTCAGAAAAATTACGCATAATTGGGAATATCCCTTACAATATAACATCGCCTATTTTATTTAAATTAATTGAAAACAGAGCTTTTGTTAAAGATGCAACTTTGATGACGCAGTATGAAGTTGCTAAAAGAATTACCGGCACACAAGGAACAAAGGATTACGGAATTTTAAGCGTACTAATAAATTACTTTGCCGAAACAAAATTATGTTTTAAAATATCGCCCAACGTTTTTTACCCGAAACCAAAAGTAAATTCGGCAATCGTACAATTAGCTTTTAACGATTTACCGCCATCAAACATTGATGATAAGTTATTAATTCAAACTGTAAAAGCGGCGTTCGGCAATAGAAGAAAAACATTAAAAAATTCATTAAGTAATAGTATATTTGGCAGCGTAAATTTTGATTCTTTGTCATACCTATTGACGAAACGCGCTGAAGAATTATCAATTCACGAGTTCATTAAACTTGCCAACCTAATTAAGGAGCAGCTTGATGGCCGAAGAAATCAAGAGTCTTAAAGATTTAATAGAAGAAGATCCCGAAGTACTGCAGGATATTAAAGCACTTATCGAAGAAAAAGCTGCACCAAGTCTTTTGGCAATATTAGCTGACTTTCACTCGGCTGATATCGCCGAAGTAATAAATCATCTCGATGTTACAAATGCAAGATACGTTTTCAATCTACTCGATAATGAAACGGCTGGCGAAGTAATTCTTGAAATTGACGAGAATCTCCGCGAAAAAATTCTACAGGAAATAGATACCGAGAAGATTGCCGATATCGTTGACGAAATGGATGTTGACGATGCCGCCGATATCGTAAGTGAACTCCCCGATGAAATAGCCGAAGAAGTTTTGGATAATATTGAGCCGGAATCTTCTGAAGAAGTTAAAGAACTCCTAAAGTTCGAAGAAGATACCGCCGGCGGCTTGATGAACACGGATTTTGTTTTTGTCGGCGAAGAAGCAACTATTGCCGACGCAATCGAACAAGTCCGTACTAATTCTGACGATATTGACCATATTTATCATGTTTATGTTTTAAAACCCAACGAAGAATTAATCGGCTTAGTACCGATAAAATATTTGCTCACCCACCCGTTGGATACAAAGCTGAAAACTATTTTATCTGAGGACTTAGTTACCGTAACGCCGGATATTGATCAGGAAGAAGTTGCCAACATTATGAAAAAATATGATTTACTTGCTTTACCTGTTGTTGATAACGAAGGTATAATGCTTGGCAGAATTACAATCGACGACGTTGTTGATGTTCTTGCCGGCGTCGGCCAGCGCCGCGATTTCGGCGACGGATTTCGCCGCGCGCGTCGCGGCATTGTTCACCGCTTTCAC
>CAZRMG010000027.1:2197-14278 GCA_964601095.1 uncultured Melioribacteraceae bacterium
CGATGAAGAGCACAGCGACAGTTCATTTAAAATTTCCAGAAACCGTCTTCCATGGCTCTTCGTTTCACTTTTCGGCGAGTTGGTAAGCGCTGTCGTGCTTTCATCTTTCCAGGCATCAATAGAAAAAATTGTTATCGCAAGTTTCTTTATTCCAATTGTAATGGCTATGGGCGGAAGCTCAGGCACGCAAGCCGCAATTGTAATGGTAAGAAGATTAACTGAACACGACGTTTGGATTTCTTATAACTTTAAAAAAATATTTAAAGAGTTTTTGGTTGGATTGTTAAACGGTGTAATATGTGCAGCTATTTTAATGATTGCTACTCATTACTTCTTTAAAGCCGAGTTTTTATTTTCCGCTATACTTGCATCAACATTAGTTTTTATAATGATTTTTTCAACTGTTATGGGCTCAACTATCCCGTTGTTTCTTAAACGACTTGGCGCAGATCCTGCAATTGCAACGGGACCATTTGTTGCTACAATGAACGATATTTTCGGATTAACCATATATCTTTCAATTATTACATTCTTTTTTCTTTAATGATGGAAAAAGTTATAAACCTTTTTGCAGCTACCGATTTAGTTGTTATAATTTTTTGTCAATTTTTATCTGCCCTTAATTTAATATTTTTCAAAAGGATTGAAACTTGGTATCTCAATGTTATATTGAATTCGGTAATAACTATATATGTTTTTTTTATTTCAAACATTGATATGAAAAAGAATAAAATCATTTGGAGACAACTGCATTATTGGTATCTCGTTCCGCTAATATTTTTAATATTCAAAGAACTCTACACAATGATTGATCCAATTCGCGGAGTAATTTATGACGACACATTAATAAAAATTGACCGTTTTATTTTCGGTACCGATCCAACACATGCATTGATGAATATTACAACTCCGCTGCTCACGGAATTACTTCAGATAGTTTATGGTACGTTTTATTTCTTACCGGTTATTCTTGGTATTAGCTTGATATTAAATGATAAGAAAGATGAGTTTGATTATTCTGCATTTATTGTTGTTTACGGATTTATATTATCATACATCGGTTACATTCTTTGGCCGGCAATTGGTCCCCGTTTTACTCTTCATAATTTTGAGATGAATAACATTGAAATGCCCGGTTTGTTTTTAACTGATTACCTAAGAGAAATTGTTAATTCGGGTGAATCTATTCCCTCCGGCACTCCCAACCCGGCTTTAGTTGTTCAGAGGGACGCATTCCCAAGCGGGCATACACAAATGACTCTCCTCGTTATGTATTTGTCGGTAAAATTTAGAAGCAACACAAAGTATTTTTTAATCCCAAATGGATTATTACTGATATTCTCTACAGTTTATTTACGATATCATTATGTAGCAGATTTAATTGGCGGACTGCTCTTCGCAATTATAACACTTTGGAGCGGTAAATATATTTATGAATGGTGGCAACAAACACGAAGAATTTCTATCCACAAAACTTATTCTTGATCATGCTCTCTCGGACAATGCGAGTTAAGGTAGGTTCTTAATCCTGCTCTCATACAAATCATATACTATTTTAGAATAACTAAACGTTTTCCTTCGATGTCTTTTGTATAGTTTCAACAATCAAAGGGAAATATCTATCAAGCGAACAGTTTGCATCATCACGCAAATAACATTTTCCATCACTTTCATTTCTACATGAAACGCATATTTTTTCATGCAATTTATTATGCAGCGATTGTATGTCTTCCGATTCGGAGTTGGTTATAATTTCAACAACTTGGGGGAGATAAAATTCCACAGCACAACTTTCTTCTGAAGAAAGTGTACATCTGCAGTGTTCGTCAGAATCCACGCAAATTGAACACACATTTTGTCTTATTGCATTAAGATATTTATCCATAAATTTGCTTTCAAAATTTTGATTAAAACATAGCAAAATGAAATCATAAATGGAAACCATAAATAAAAAAACACAAGTAAAAAGAATATTCGACTCCATTTCACACAAGTATGATTTTTTGAATCATTTCCTTAGCGCAGGCGTTGATTTCTATTGGCGGAAAAAGGCAATTGAATTTTCTGAAATGAATTCGAATTCCATATTGCTCGATATTGCGTGTGGAACGGGTGACTTTGCGATAACAGCACAAAAAAATAATATAAAAAATATTTTCGGCGCCGATCTTTCGTACAATATGTTAAGTTTGTTTAATAAGAAAGCCGCATGGATAAACGGTAAAACAGTTCAATGCGTGGCAGAACATTTACCGTATAAAGACAACTCTTTCACAAATATTACAGTAGCATTCGGCGTTCGTAATTTTTATGATTTGTCGGAAGGTTTTAATTCTTTTTTTAGAGTTCTGCAAACTAAAGGCAAAGCAACAATTCTTGAATTCAGACTTCCTTCGAACAAACTTATCAGGAATTTTTATTTATTCTACTTTAATAAAGTACTTCCTGCTATAGGCAGAATAATTTCAAAGGACAATGAAGCATACACTTATTTACCCGAATCTGTTGGAGAGTTTGATAAAAATGTTGATCTCATTTCTCTCTTGATAAAAAGTGGTTTTACGAATGTAAAAAAACATTCACTTACATTCGGATTAGTGCAAGTTGTAATAGCTGAGAAACAATAATGTTTTGAGACGCGAAAACTGCGGCTCAATTCAAAAATAATTTTAGGATTATTTAAAATATTTTTCTGACAACAATTCTTTTAGTTTTTCAAATGATTTTGCACGGTGACTGATTTTATTTTTTTCTTCGAAACTTAATTCTGCAATTGTTTTATCGTAACCATCGGGAATAAATATAGGATCATACCCAAAACCTTCTGTTCCTTTTTGTTCTTTTATAATTTGTCCATGCAGTTCACCAACAACTTCAATAATATTTGTCCCATCATAAAAAAGCGCAGTGCTTACAAACTTTGCTTTATGTGGTTCAGGAAGGTTCCACAATTCGCTAATAACTTTTAAATTATTGTCTTCAAAACTGCAACCTTCGCCTGCATATCGTGCCGAAATTACTCCGGGTCTTCCGTCAAGTTGTTCAATAACAAGTCCGGAATCATCTGCAAAAACCGGTTCTTTATACAAATCATAAACCGCTTTTGCTTTTAAAAAAGCATTGTCATAAAAAGTTGAACCCGTTTCTTCAACATCCATATCGTTGCCAAGATCATAAAGAGAAATAATTTGAAAATTTGATTTATTAAAAATTGCTTTTACCTCTTTAATCTTGCCTTTATTCTGACTTGCGAAAATGATCTTCATTTAATTCCCTTTCGTAAAATTTACTGTTCAAGTTTATTTTTCATTTTAAAAATTTCATCCATTTTTTCTACGGCGTAACGCAGATGCGGAATAACGATTGAACCGCCGACAATTAATGCAACATTAAATGTTTCATATAATTCTTGTTCGGTAGCGCCTTCTGCTATCGAGCGGTCGATATGATATAAAATACAGTCGTTACATCGTAAAACCATCGATGCAGTTAATCCCATTAACTCTTTAGTTTTTGCAGGCAGCGCGCCATCCACGTATGCTTTGTTATCAAGAGCAAAAAATTTATTGAAGTCCCTAAATCCCGAATTTAAAATCCGTTCGTTCATCTCTGAACGATACGCATGGAAATCGTTTATTGTAGTTTTCATTTTATCCCCTGTATAAATTACTTTCTTGCCAATTCCTTCTTTAAGAATTTTCCTGTCAGACTTTTTTTGTTCTCAGAAACATCTTCCGGAGTTCCGGCAGCAATAATTTCCCCACCGTATTCCCCACCTCCCGGGCCTAGATCGATTACATGATCTGCAATTTTTATTACATCAAGATTATGTTCAACTACAACAACAGTATTTCCTTTGTCAACAAGTTGGTTCAATACTTTCATCAAAATTCTTACGTCTTCAAAATGAAGCCCGGTTGTCGGTTCATCCAGCACATATAAAGTTTTACCAGTACCGATTTTACTTAATTCCGTTGCAAGTTTAACCCGCTGCGCTTCACCGCCAGAAAGTGTTGTTGCCTGCTGACCAAGTTTTATATACCCCAAACCGACATCGTTTAGTGCTTTAATTTTTCTACTTAATGCAGGAAAGTCTTCAAAAAAAACAACTGCTTCTTCAACCGTCATATCGAGTACATCCGAAATTGATTTGGTTTTGTAAAGTATTTCCAAAGTCTCCCGGTTGTAACGTTTACCGTTACAAACTTCGCAAAGGACGTAAACATCCGGCAGAAAATTCATTTCAATTTTTTTAAGCCCGTCGCCTTCGCATTCTTCGCATCGCCCGCCGCTTACGTTAAAACTGAATCTTCCAACCGCATAACCCCGCATTTTTGATTCCGGCACTTGGGCAAACAAATCGCGGATATGAGTAAATAACCCGGTGTAAGTAGCGGGATTAGAACGAGGCGTTCTGCCAATCGGCAATTGATCTATTTCAATAATCTTATCTATTTCATCCAGACCTTTAATCTCTTTGAACGGGAGCGGAACAACTTTTGAGTTATAAATTTTTTTATAAAGAATTTTTACAAGTGTTTCATTTATCAACGAAGATTTGCCGGAACCGCTTACTCCCGTTACAGCAGTAAAACAACCGATAGGAATTTTTAAATTAACTTTCTTTAGATTATTTCCGTTGGCACCGATCAACTCGATAAATTTTTTGTTTCCCTTTCGTCGCTTCTCCGGAATTTCAATTTTCATTTTATTTTTAAGATACTGCACAGTTAAAGAATTATGGCTGTTCTTGGATTTAAAAATTTCTTCCGTATTGCCTTGCACACATAATTCACCGCCGTGTTCACCTGCCCTCGGACCAAGATCGATAATGTAATCCGAACTTTCAATTGTTTCGCGGTCATGCTCAACAACTATAACCGTATTACCGAGATCGCGCAAATCTTTTAATGAGTTGATAAGTTTAACATTATCCGATTGATGAAGACCTATACTTGGTTCATCTAAAACATAAAGAACACCGGAAAGCTGGGAACCTATTTGAGTTGCCAACCTAATCCTTTGTGATTCGCCGCCGGATAAGGTTCGTGCCGAACGGTTGAGCGTTAAATAGTTCAAACCGACATTCAATAAAAATTCCAAGCGCGAAGTAATTTCTTTTAAAATTTGTTTTGCTATCAAATGTTCACGTTCGGTTAAATCTAGTTCTTTAAAAAACTTTAATGATTTTTCAATTGATAATGAAGTCACTTCGGAAATGTTTTTATCATTTATTTTTACAGCTAAAGATTCCTTTTTCAATCTACCGCCGCCGCAAGTTGAACATGTTGCAGTATTCATAAACGATTCCGCCCATTCGCGTATTTTGTTGGACGAAGTGCTGTCGAAATAATGTTTTATATAATTTAACACGCCGCCGAATTTATGCATGTATGTAACAGATCTTCCGCCGCTGTAAGTATATTTAAACGGAATTTTCTCTTTCGTCCCGTTAAGCAGAACATCAGTTTGCTCTTTTGAAAAATCCTTTAACGGCATATCAAAGTTGAAATTATATTTTTCCGCTATGCTTTCGAGTTGATTGAAAAACCATATTCCACGCGGTTTACCTAGCGGAGCTAATCCTTCTTGGTTAATCGTTTTATCCCAATCCGGTATAATTAAATCGATATCCAATTCTTTCTTTTCGCCGAGACCGTCGCAATCGGGGCATGAACCGTATGGAGTATTAAATGAAAATGAATTCGGTGCTAATTCCTGAAAACCAATACCGCAATGTGCGCAAGCAAAATTGCGGCTGAACCAGTGATCTTCTTTTTCATCATAGATTATTACGTTGCCGTTTCCGTAATTCAACGCAACTTCGGTGGATTGACGAATTCTGTAACGCGATGATTGATTTACTTTTAGTCTGTCTATTACTATTTCTATATCATGTGTTTTGTAACGGTCAACTTTAAAGTCGTCAATCAACTCTTGAATTTCTCCGTCGATGCGGGCACGTAAAAAACCATCGCGTAAAATTTCAGAAAACAATTCGCGGTAATGTCCTTTTCTTCCTCGAACAACAGGCGCAAGTATTTGAATTTTCTTCTCGTCATAATCTTTAAGAATTGTTTCGATGATTTGTTCCGCTGATTGCTTTTCAACCGGGCGGCCGCAATTGTAACAATGAACTTTACCAACACGTGCGTATAGCAAACGAAGGTAATCATATATTTCCGTTACCGTTCCAACCGTAGAACGCGGATTACCTGAAGTAGATTTTTGTTCGATTGAGATAGCAGGGCTTAATCCTTCAATCAAATCGACATCCGGTTTTTCGAGCATGTTCAAAAATTGCCTTGCGTATGCCGAAAGAGATTCGATGTAACGCCGTTGTCCTTCAGCATAAATAGTATCAAAAGCCAACGAAGATTTTCCTGAACCCGAAAGACCTGTAATCACAACAAAAGAATCGCGCGGAATTTCCAAATCGATATTCTTAAGGTTGTGTTCCCTTGCACCTTTTATTAGAATTTTATTAATAACCGTCATTTCTATAAATTTGCCTAAGTTCAATCTGTTATTTTAGATAATCACGGAACTAAAATCAATTTTTGTTATAGATAAAAATTTTTATGGAAAAGCCGCTTACAATAAAAGTTATTCATAATATTTCGGAATATAAATTCAAAGAGAAGGGTTCACTTTTCATTGGAACTGCAATTCCTTTATCCACAGAAGATGAGGCAATAAGCAAATTAACCGAACTACGAAAAAAATATTACGACGCGACTCATAATTGCTACGCTTATTTATTAAATGACGGTAAAATTAAATACTCTGATGATGGCGAACCGAGCGGAACTGCGGGTATAAGAATTTTTAACGCAATAAAACATTTCGAAGTAACAGATTTATTGGTTGTTTCAACAAGATATTTTGGCGGTACAAAGCTCGGTGTTGGTCCTCTTGGCAAAGCATATTACGATTGTGCATTTAAGACATTGGAAAATTCAAATATAGTTCAGAAGACACTGTTTCGAAAAGTAATCATAAAATATCCTTACGATTACTCAAATCTTGTTCATCGAACATTGTCAACATATTCAGCAAAAATTCAAGAAAGCGAATTCAACGAAATCCCAACAATATCTGCATTACTGCCCGAAGCAAATACAATAAAGCTTTTTGAAGAGTTAGAATCCTCTTCTAACGCGAACGTAAAAACCTTGATTACGAACGAATTTGTTTATTTTTAATAAATTAATAGTTGACAAGCGGGTTCGATTTACTTAATTTTCATTTAGGATAAGTGACTCTCATAAAAATTATAATTTACAAATTAATAAGGACTGTTTAATGATCTACACAAAAACCGGCGAATACGCCATACGGGCAATTCTCTTTTTGGCTCGTCAGTCAAAAGAGAGTTTAATTATGTCTTCGGAAATTGCAAAGTCGGAAGATATTCCAGCTCACTATCTTGCAAAAATATTACAGCGCATGGCTAAATACGGATATGTTGATTCATTTAAAGGTAGAGGCGGCGGATTTAAGATTACAGAGTTGGCTAAGAAAAGTTCTATTCTCGAAATCGTTGAACGCGTTGAAGGTCCGGTAATTAATTTAAAATGTGTTACCGGCTTAAAAGAGTGTTCGGATGAAAATCCTTGTCCACTTCACGATGAATGGGCGGAATTAAGAAATAGAATTTATAATCTTATTTCAAGTAAATCAGTGCAGGAAGTTGCAGAGAAATATTCAGAAACTCTTCGAAGACCGAAATAGTTTTAGTAAGGGATTTGAATGAATTTGAATCCCTTACATCCCTTCATTAATTGCCTTCCGGGTTCCTCTTATTATCATTTAGATATAATTTGAGATATGATAAATCGTTGCACAAATTGTTTAAATTTGTCATGCCTTGTTGTGACATTTCAAAATACTTTTCCTTGAAAATTGTTTTCAGAAAATCATTCGCGATTTCAATCAGTTCTTCAAATAACTTTTTAACCTTTTCGATAGTTTCTAAAAATTCGTTCTTCACTTTCGAGAAGTATTCTTCATCTATTTTTATGTCGCTTTTCTGGATTATCGTAATCAATCCGCGAGAATATTTTGCATGAAACGATAATTCTTCAAGCAAATACATTTTATCATACGTTAAAGCAAGTTCAACAATTCTAAATAAATCTTCTTTATTTATCAGTTTCCCTTTGGAGATATCCTCAACGCTGTTACATATTTTTTCAGCTTCAAGTTTGTAGTCGTTCAAAGTTTAACTCCCAAACCGATTCCATCACCAATAGGCAAAATTGTTGCTTTAAGTTTATGTTGATTCATAAATAACTTATTGAATTCCCTCACTTGCTGTGTAGATTTCTTGTAAGAATCCGGTATTCTTTTAGCTGCAGCAAAGCCGTGCCATAATAAATTATCAACAAAAATAACTCCGCCTGTTTTAAGAAGTGTTAAAGAAGAGTAAAACAATTTTTCGTAATCCTGTTTGTCGGCATCAAGAAAAATAAAATCATACTTAACTTTCAATTTGGGCATAATATCAAAAGCATTTCCTTCTATTAAATTAATTTTAGAATCTAAATTAGCACGTTTAATATAATTCGATGCCAGTTTAATGTTGTCTTTACTTTTTTCAATTGTATCAACTATTCCATCTTTACTTAAAATCCTCGCCATTCGAATTGATGAATAAGCAATAGCAGTTCCTATTTCGAGCACTCTTTTTGGGCGATACAATAAGATACACTGCTCTAACAATTCGGCAGCTTTCCAATCAAGAATAGGAATTTTTTTTGATGCGGCGAATTGCTCCATCTCATTAATCAAAGGATTAATTCCACCTCGAAGAGTAGAAAGATATTCCAGTTGATTCGGGTATACTATTTTATCTTTTTTTTGAACCATCTTATTTTATCAAAATCATTTTTTTTGTTTGAATAAATCCATCTGCAATTAATTGATAAAAATAAACCCCGCTCGAAAATTCTGCATTCTGCATTCTGAATTCTGCACTATAAGTCCCTGCATTTTTAAATTCATCAATAAGCACCGCAACTTCTCTTCCTATCACATCATAAATTTTTAGTTTAACATTTCCTGCTTTTGGTAAATTATAATTTATAACTGTAGCCGGGTTAAATGGATTAGGATAGTTTTGCGAAAGGTAAAATCCATTTGGTAATTCTTCTGTTTCGTTTATTCCTGTAAATAAACTTACTTGGTTGCTGCCGTAAGAAAATTTGTAGTTTTCATCTCCCAATGGTTCTCTTGCATCTCCGCCCGATAAAGTATTGTATGTAAAATAAAACTCTATCTGTTGACCGTTCTGTAAAACCGGGAAGTTAAAATTATATCTGTAATTTCCATCGAAAGACATCTGTGTATTCGAAAATAAAGAATTATCTATTTGATAGTGAAGCATTACAGTTGAAGAATTAACGCCATCATCATTAATAAAAATTTTATGCAGAATGAATTCGTTGGAATTCATTTCAAGATTTGGATAGCAGACTGCTTTTTTTGCTGAAATTAATCCGTAACCAATGTCGTTATTTGGTGAAACAGCATTGTCGCTACTTTCCAAAATAATTTTCCTAACCTGTAAATTAGTTAAATGCGGATGAGCAGATTTTAACAACCCACCAATTCCTGCGGCTATAGGATTAGAGTAAGATGTTCCCTGACCCAAATTAGAATATGAACCGGTACTTGCAACTGCTCTTTGTACACCGGTTCCCATTGCAACAATTTCCGGTTTTTTTCTTCCATCTGCAGTTGGACCATGACTGCTATATCCTGAAAGCGTATTGGTTGAATTAACCGCCCCGACTGTAATTATATCAAAAGCGTCTGCAGGAGACGCTATGTAATACCATGTATTGTTGCCATCGTTACCAGCAGAAGTAAAAGTTGATACACCCAGTTCAAACGCTTTATTAGCTGCTTTGGCAACAAGCGTTGTATTTCCATTCATATCATTATAAGTATAGCTGTTCTGTCCATTATCAAAAGTTGAATAACCAAGCGAACTTGATGTAATATCAACACCTTGCGCTTCCATCCATTCAAGAGCGGCAACATAATTATCTTCTTCAATATTTTTTTCTGAGCGGATATCTTCTGTTTTAGCCAAAAGAAAAGATGCGTCGTAAGCCGGTCCAATTAAATTTCCGGGATCATAACCTGCCATTAAAGAAAAAACACTAGTACCGTGCCCGTCTTGATTTGGATCGTCTACTGATTCATTGGCAGTATTATTATCGTTAAAAATAAAATCATACTCGGCAAAAACCTTTTTATTCTGCAATGATGGATGAGTCTTCCACCTGAAACCTGTGTCTAAAATTCCAATTAACACTCCTTCACCGGTTATGCCTAAATCGTGAACAGCAGGAATTTCAGAAAGCGCATTTTGTGTTAATGATGGTCCGTAATCGAGCGATGATGCTTTGTTTAATTTCGGTTTTGTATCCTCAATTACATTCGACTGCTCTATTGGTTTTGAAGATTGCAATACTTTTACAGCTTCAACTTTTTGGATAAAAGAAAATTGATTCACTTTGTTTAATTGATCCGGGTTTAAATAACATGAAACCGCGTTGAACCATCTTAATTTATTCGAAATAGAAATGCCAATTTCTTCTATTTTGTCAATATATTTTTTGTAAATAGGTAAATCATCATAAGTGACATAATCTTCACCCATAACTTTTTTTCTTCTCTCAATTGCTCTTGGAGATAATTCATTTATAGCTTCTTGGTACAAAGCAGATGATTTCTTTAATGAAGTTTTTGATTCTTCACCTTTGTCTTTGAAATAAATCATGTACTTGGTTTGCGAATAGCTTGTGGTTATTAACAGTATAAAAAAGAGAAGAGCGAAATATTTTTTCATATTCTTCCTTTCAAAAAGGTTTGAAAAAGAAAATGCGTTGTTTATTTAATCTTCAAACAACGCATTCAATTAAATAGTTTATCGTACAATTTTCAATGGACTAATTTTGCAATTCTATTCAAGCGCACAGTGCTCATTAAATTGAAGAAGTCAGAAAATGGAATACTAGGATCCCATGACCAATAAATCATAAGCGCCTGTCCAACAATTTTATCGCGCGGAACAAATCCCCAAAAGCGGCTGTCGGCGCTGTCGTCGCGGTTATCGCCCATCATAAAATAATAATCTTGCTTTAGTGTATATGAATCCGCCGGTTTGCCATCTATTAAAATTTTACCGTCTTCAATAGTTATAACACGTTTGCCGAATTCGCGGTCAATAATTGTTCTCCATTTTTCAACAGTTTCGAGAGTCAAAGAAATTTGATCACCCTTTTTCGGCACATAAACCGGTCCGAAGTTATCCTCATTAAAATTTGATCCTTTAGGAAATATTCTTGGATTAGCAACTCCGACAGGTGTAACATAAGGGCTGATATATTGTATCTGTTCCGGGCGTTTTGCTTCCACCCCATTTACAAAAACAACCTTATCTATTACCTCAATTGTATCTCCCGGTTCACCAATGCAGCGTTTTACATAATTCATTATTTCAACAGAGTTCATTTCGTCTCTATCGCCGGGGTATTCAAAAACAACAATGTCGCCGCGTTCGGGTTCGTGAATCGCGGGTAGTTGAAAATACGGGAGTGCAATATTTGTGAATGGAATATTCCTCGGCGAAGATGAACCATAAATGAATTTATTTACAAACAGGAAATCACCGACAAGAATTGTCTTTTCCATAGAACCAGTTGGAACGCGCGACGTTTCTATAAGAAATGTTTTTATTATCAATGCTGCCACTGCAGCAAATAATAAATTTTTTATGAACTCTAATGTTTTTTGTGCCGGTGTCTTCGGAACAACTTTCTTTTTTTCTTTATCGGGATTTGATTTAAATATTGACATATCTACCATTTATTTAATTAAAATATTCTTCAATTAATTCTTGCTCATATTCTTGTTCTTGATTCTATTAATTTAAGCTAATATTTAGAAGGATTAGAGCATAATTAAGAACAAGATCATAAATAAGAGTAAGTAAAATTTTTAATCCTCAATTTGCAACACAGCAAGAAAAGCTTCTTGCGGAATTTCCACATTACCAACCTGCTTCAT
>CAZRMG010000028.1:0-14100 GCA_964601095.1 uncultured Melioribacteraceae bacterium
GCACAGATGATCGCAAAAACTTCAGCGGCTGGTTTGGTGTTTGACGACGCTTCTTCTATTGCTACTCAGTTTGAAGCATTAAAGGAAATGAGTGATGTTGACTTTGCCGTTGTTCTAAAAACCGACGGATCAAATTTTTCCGTGTATAACGAGAATAAATTAAAAGAAAATTCGGCAACTATTAAACAACTGATTAGCAGTAAAACAAGTTCTTTTGATGATGATAAATTAGCCGTCGAAACATACCCGGTAAATTCAGATGGACAATTAGTAGGAAACGTAGTTGTCGGGATGAATAAAATTAAAATTGACGATGTTGTTTCAGGCGGCAGAATTACAGCTTTGATTATAAGTCTTGTAATTTTTGTTCTCGGACTTGGAGCAATGAGAGTATTCTTTAATAAAGTAATTTACAAGCCGATTAAAAATCTTACAACAATAGCGGATAAACTTGCTTTAGGAGATGTCGAAATAAATATCAATTCAATAAGCAACGACGAAATAGGAAAGTTGGAAAAATCATTTAACGATATCATCACATCAATTAAGCAACAGAGCGAGATTGCCGAATTTATTGCAAACGGTAACTTGAATAAAAATGCTGTCGTCAGATCAGAAAACGATATTCTTTCCAAGAGTATGAATAAAGTTGTTGAAACTTTACGCGAATTGATAAACGAAGTTGGTTCGATTAGGAAATCAACCGCTGAAGGCGATCTTGAAAAGAAAGCCAACGCCGATAAATTTATGGGCGGTTACAAAGATATTCTTAAAGGATTCAACGACACTGTGTGGGAAATAATTGCACGTGTAAAAGAAGCTGAAGAAATTATGATGGCTCTTTCGCAAGGCGATTTAACAAGAAGAATGGAAGGCGATTATAAAGGTAACTACAAAAAACTCCAAGATATTGTTAACAATCTTGGCGAATCCCTAAGCCAAATTATAAATGATGTTTCCGAAGCAATTGAAGCAACTGCAAGCGCATCTCATCAAATATCATCGAGCGCTGAAGAGATGGCTGCAGGTTCGCAAGAACAGTCTGTTCAAACAACGGAAGTTGCAAGCGCCGTTGAAGAAATGGCATCAACAATACTTTCAACCACAAGAAACGCTTCTTCAGCTGCCGACTATTCCAAGAAAGCAGGTTCCGCAGCTAAAAACGGCGGCGAGGTTGTTAAGCAAACGGTTGAAGGTATGAATAAAATAGCACAAGTCGTTGGCGATGCAGCTTCAACTGTAAAAGAACTAGGCAAGAGCAGCAACCAAATTGGCGAGATTATACAAGTAATTGATGACATTGCAGACCAAACAAATTTACTTGCTTTGAACGCGGCTATTGAAGCTGCACGCGCGGGCGAACAAGGACGCGGTTTTGCGGTTGTTGCCGATGAAGTTCGCAAACTTGCTGAACGCACTACCAAAGCAACAAAAGAAATTGCTACGATGATCAAACAAATACAAAAAGATACGGGAATTGCAGTAGATTCTATTGAAAGCGGTACTAAAGAAGTTGACTCGGGTAAAGAACTTGCCAACAAAGCAATCTCTGCTCTCGACGAAATAATTGTTAGTACAAACGATACAATTGATGTTATTAATCAAGTAGCTGCTGCGAGCGAAGAGCAATCATCTGCTGCAGAACAGATTAGTAAAAGCATAGAAAGTATTTCTAACGTTACAAACGAATCCGCTTCAGGTATTCAGCAAATAGCGAAAGCATCCGAAGATTTAAGTATGCTTACAAATAATTTGCAGAATCTTATAAGTAAATTTAAAATCAATTCAAGTTCTCAAAAACAACACAGGCAATTTGCCAAATCATCAAACAAATTGCTCGGTGTTTAATTTTTAACGGGGTAATTAATTCAATAATGTAATTAAAGTAATTACCCCGTTTTTTCAGAAAGCAAATAATGAAAAAAATAAAACTCACTTCATCGGAAAACGACAGTTCGGTATTTGTTGCCGAAGTTAAAACAACTGAAAAAATCTCTATCGATACAATTGAATGTGTTTTTTCGGACAAAGTTCATTCCAAACTTTTCACTAAAGACGGGAGAACTTTGCGCGTTCGTAAATCTATGAATGAATGGGAACAAATATTACCTTCCAAAACTTTTCTACGAATCAACCGTTCGGTCATTATCAACCTTAACTATGTTAAGAAAATCTGCAAATCCGCTAATCAAACATTATTAATTACAATGCAGGATTATAATCAACCTTTGATTATGAGCCGTAATTATTCCTCGCGATTAAAAGGTACATTAATTATATAACTCTACATCCTATTTTCATATTCACATTCATAAATCTTTTTATTAACTTCCTTTTGAAAATTCCTTTCCTCCATTCACATCACATTTGATGGAGGTACATATGAAAGTACTTGGCACTTACGAAAAAGCCCGCATCTACATCGAAAGACATTACAACGATTCGGACGAAGCGCGGCATCGCAGGCGTAAACTAAATCCCGGTCCAACTATTACCCTATCCCGCGAAACCGGAATAGGCGCAACATTTATTTGTAGTAAACTTGTAGATTTTTTTAACAATTCGGCTGTTAAAGGTTACGACGACTGGATGTATTTTGATAGGGACCTTATGGAAAAAGTTATGGAAGATCATCATCTTCCCGAACATTTCCGTAAATATCTTGCCGAAGAAAAACCTCACAGCTTCGATTCATGGTTTTCCGAAATGATGGGCGTCAGCCCTTCAAAACTGTTGCTTGTTCATAAAACTTCGCAAACAATTATGAAGCTCGCCGGCTTCGGAAATGTTATACTTGTCGGAAGAGGCGCCAACATCATTACTTCTTTGTTTTCAAATACATTCCACATTCGGTTGGTTGCACCGTTTGAATTCCGGGTTGAAAACGCGATGAAACTTTACAACATCGACAAAAAGAAGGCAACCGAATTTATACGCGAAGAAGACGAAGCGCGGAAAAATTATATCTGGAAATACTTCCACAAGAATATTGACGACCCGCTATTGTACCACACAATTATCAACATTAACTTGCTTAAGCCGGAAGAAATAGCAGAGTTGATTGGTCATTGCGTGATGAAAAGATTTCCTAATTTCTTCACTCAAAAACAATTCGGGCTCAACAATTAACGGGCGGATTTTTTCCGCCTGCCTTTTCTTTTTCAAGTAAAACAAAAACGAATTTTGTAGTTTAAAGCCGATGACTTCAACAACAATCATTATTCTTATTAAACTATAAATTTTGCCGGAGATATTATGATTCGTTCATCTAAAAAAACCTATTTAATAGTTTATGTAATTATATTTTTAACACTTTCGCTTAATGCGCAGGACGATAAATTTTCAAAAATCGATTCCTTTATAGACAGCGCAATGACGGAATGGAAAATGCCGGGTTTTGCAGTAGCAATTGTTAAAGATGATTCGGTTCAATTTGCAAAGGGATACGGAGTTCGCGAAGCAGGTAAAAATGATGCTGTTGACGAGAATACATTGTTTGTTATAGCTTCCTGCAGCAAGGCATTTACAACTGCCGCACTCGCAATTCTCGCGGATAGCGGAAAGTTAAACTGGGACGATCCCGTTATAAAATACCTGCCCGATTTTCAGATATACGATCCATGGGTAACAAACGAAATTACAATCCGCGATCTCGTTACTCACCGCAGCGGACTCGCTACATTCAGCGGCGATTTTTTATGGCTCGGCTCAAATTACGATACAAAGGAAGTTATAAGAAGATCACGGTTTTTAAAACCAGCTTCAAGTTTTAGAACAAAATACGGTTATCAAAATATTATGTTTATTACAGCCGCAGAAATAATAAAAGCGGTCACGGATACTTCCTGGGGCGATTATATAAAAGCACACTTTTTCGATAAACTCGGTATGAGTAATTCAAACACAAGTTATGCGGAAATGCGGAACGGGGATAATGTTGCTATGTCCCACTTCTTAAAAGACGGCGAAATGAAAACTTATGAATATACTCAGAAAGACAATGCACACGGCGCGCTCGGTATTAATTCAAGTGCAAAAGATATGGCACAATGGCTGCGTCTTCAATTGGCTAAGGGAAAGTTTAACGGTCAAACAATTTTCAGCACAAAGCAATCGAACGAAATGTGGGCTAACCATTTTGCATTCGGGAATTTGAATTACGGCTTAGGATGGTTTATAAGATACACAAACGGTAAAAAAGTATTGAACCACGGCGGCGGAATGCCGGGAATGATTTCGGATGTGACCTTAGTCCCCGAAGAAAATTTCGGTTTTGTAATTCTCAGTAATTACGAAACAGGAATGGTTAGCGCCGTACGAAGCTATATAATCGATATTATGACAAACGTTGAACCGAAAGATTATTTAAAATTATCAAAAGAAGGATGGACAAAAAGATTAGAACGGTTCGATAACGAATTAAAACGCCGTGAAGAAATTAGGAATAAAGATTCGGAACCTTCCCTACCGTTGGAAAAATACTGCGGCGTATATGAAGATAAAATGTACGGCAAAGCGGAAGTAACTTTAAAAGATGATAATTTGTTTTTGCAATTCCAACCAACACCGAGTTTCAACGGCACATTGTATCATTATCAATACGATATATTTTACATAGATTGGGAAGACAAGTTCTTAACACGCGGCTGGGTTAAGTTTGAAATGGATTTTAACGGTAATCCTAATAAAATTACTTTTGAGGTGCCGAACTCCCCCGATTTTATTTTTACTGAACTTTTGTTTGAGAAGGTTAAATAGGATTAATATTTTTTTCAGCAGCAAAATAAATGTTCTTTTTATTTTGAATATGTTTAATGAATTTTGAAAACAAGTTTACATCTATTTACGATTTAGTACATTGATTGAGACTTTTGGAAAATACTGTCTGTCATTTCGAATCCGCTTTAGCGGACGAGAAATCTTTGGTTCCTAAAAGATTTCTCAATCGTCCCGACAAACGAAATCGGGGCTTCTTCTTCCGAAGAAATGCTACTGACAGAAATGACATTTTTTGAATTTGTAAGTAATTTCTTTATAAATATTAACGGGGGACAAAATGAAAACCGTTCTACTTTTTGTTTTATTAATACTTGTTTCATCGGCAAGCGCACAGAATTATTTAGGCGATAATGTTTACAGAAATAATTCTTTGGATTTTATAACCGACGCGGCAAGTATAGCAATGGGAGAATCGTTCGTTGCGGCTATTTCGAAAGAAAAATCTTTTTTAGAAAACCCCGCGGCTACCGCAGGTAAAAATACATTTTCGGCATATTACAATTACCGTGCGGACAATTGGAATGATATTATTACAGATGCGAAATATATTTCGGCAGGCGCTGCTGTTCCTTTAAGATACGGCAATTTCGGATTTTCATTCAATCAATATTCTTCCGGCGAATATGTTTCTTCCGTTGATAACGGTAAAAGCACGGATAAAAATACATCTATCGCATTGTACTATTCGCACAATATAATCCGTAATTTATCGGCAGGCGTCAGCGCTAAAATTTTTAACCGCGAATTAACTTCAACAACTCCGGGCATCTATGAAATATCTTCAAACAACGCTTTCTTATTTGATGCCGGACTCATCTATACTTTTCCCAATTTAATTGATACCGAAGAAATGGTATCCGATCTATCTCTCGGGTTATCATTACAAAATTTAGGCACAAAGTACGAAGAAGAACATAACGTTAACGGCAGTCAAAAATTTGATATTACTTTACCCCGCTATCTCCGCGCAGGTTTTGCTTACGAATCGAACTTGACTTTGGGAAGATTATCCCGATTTGAAATTGGTCTTTTAATAACAGGCGAATACAAAGGTATATTAAATCCATCATCTGCCGAAAAGAATGATGTAGATTATTGGAGCGGCGGTATAGAAGCTACTTTTTTCAAAATTGTTTCGGTGCGCGCGGGATTTTTAAACTCACCCGAATATTCGGTTTTATTCGATAGAAAAAAATTCAACTGGCGTTACGGCGCGGGACTCAAAATTCCAATGGCAATTATGGGTTTAAAACACCCCGTTGTGATTAAGTTCGATTACGCAGTTATTCCTATTAATTCACTTGAATATTTGGTTTTTATTCCCGAAGAGCCGAACGAACCTATTAGAAATGGCAAAACAAAAAATCATATGTATTCATTCGGTGTGACTTTAAGTTATATGCTTAAGAATTGATACCCTGTGAGATTTTTTAATTACTTATTTTCGAAAAAAAAGAATGAACGATATAAATTTGAGAACTGCAAAATGTGTTTAAACATTTTTATGAATTATCATCACTGAAATCCGAGTATATAAAGAAAAACGATAAAGCAATTGAAAGCATAGCTTATGGTTGATAACTCTTTAGTTGAAATGCAAAGACAATTGGATGTAATTCAATCTTGGCTTTTTGAAACAACAGAGCCATTTGATGATTGGGATTATGATGGAGAAGAATTGGTAATTCTATTAAAGGGAAATATTATTGAGATACATGCAAAAGAAGAAATGAAAATCTTTATAAAAGGCCTTAAATGAAACAACACGAAGAAGTTATAAAAAGTATGGAAATGAATGGCGGCTTCGCTACGCTGGCATTCTTATATCAAAACGTAAATATTAATAGTTGGAAAACAAAAACTCCTTTCGCAAGTATCAGAAGAATTGTGCAAGATGATAGATATTTCTTTAAAATAAAACCGGGCTTATGGGCTTTAAATAAATATAAAAACGAAGTGTTAAATAAATTTAGTCTTGAAAAGAATAATGATAAAAAAGCTGTTAACGAATTTGATCACACTTATTATCAAGGTTTATTAGTCGAGATTGGAAATCTTGAGGGATACAAAACATTTATCCCTCATCAGGATAAAAACAAAAAGTATCTAACCAAACCATTAAAAGAGCTGAGTTCTATAAGTGATTTCTACCCGTTTACATATGAGAGTATTATTAGAAGAGCAATTACAATTGATGTTAGCTGGTTTAACGAAAGAAAGTTTCCAGCATCTTTATTTGAAGTAGAATATTCAACCGATATTCATAATTCTTTACTAAAGTTTCTTGAATTACAAGATTTCAACACTAACTTTAACATAGTTGCCGCTAAGGTACGAGAAAAAGAATTTTTGGATAAGATTAATTCCGTTGCGTTCAATCCAATAAAAGAGAGAGTAAATTTTCTAGATTATGATCGGCTATCAGCTTATCACTCAAAAGTATTTGAGTTGGACAGTATAAGAAGGATAATAAAATTATGAAGCCTGTTTCTACAAAAGAGTTGATCAAAAAAATAAAAGCGAACAAAGGTAAAACATTTGAGGTTGCTATTGTTAAAGAAATCTTCCGGGCTACTCATTTTATATACTTTGGCGGTAGATTATTATATGATACCGGAATTGACTCTCAAGAAATCAGATGGAAACCAGAAGAATTTCTTAATTACTATATATCTACATTTTGGCAAATTGATCAAGTTGTTTAATAAAGATGAAAAGAATTTTAAAGATTTCATTTGATGACAATTTCAAATGGATTTCTAACAAACAAAAGATAAAGAAGATTTTAGAAGATCCTTTTTCTCCAGAATTACTTATTATCTTTCAGAATGAACTCAAAGAAACTGATTTAACTTTTTTAACCGAGGTACAAGGTGAGAAAGTATTTATTGGAAATGAAAGCATACTAATTCCAGAATAACATATATTTTATTATACTTTTACACCGCGACACCGATGGAATAGATATAAGTCCCGTATAAAACACTCATCTTTTAATGGGTTATTTTCAATTTAGCAGACTTTATTATAATAAAATAATCAGGACGCTAATAGAACATTTCCCGCAGCGCAGGCGTCTGAATTCTTGTATTTTCAATTTAATCGGCATACCAACCATGAAAAACAGGATAAGCTTTATAAGTTTTTTGTTAGTGATTTTACTAACGGCATTTTCTATTATTAACGCCCAGCACAAGTTTTATGTTAATCTTAACGACCGCGCGGACGATTTATTCAAAGTTACCGTAATCCCCGAAAAACTTGGCGAACAAAATAAAATCTTTCAGTTTGCCGCCACCGCCCCAGGTACTTATCAAAATATGGATATCGGGCGATACGTAAAAAACTTTAAAGCATTCGATAAAAATAATTCTGAAATACCCGTAACAAATATTTCGCTGAATCAATGGGAAATATCTAATCCTTCAATCGTAAATAAAATTGTTTACGAAATTGAAGAAACTTGGGATTCAAAAATCACGAAGAACCAAATCTATGCAATGTGCGGCACTTCTCTCGAAAAAGATTTTGCAGTAATTAACGGGCATTGCGTTTTCGGTTATTTTCATGGAATGCAAAAATATCCAATCGAAATAAAATTAGAATACCCAAACGAATGGACAGCCGGAACCGCACTCAAGCAAAACACAAGCGGTTATTTCACTGCGCCGAATTTCGACACTGTTGTTGATTCGCCCATTTTATTAGGCCCTTTAACAAAAGCGAGCACAACAATCGACAACACAATAATTGATGTTTATACTTATTCCAAAAAAGGTCTTATAAAATCGGATAACCTTTTAACAGGTATAGAAGATATACTTAATGCGCAAAGTCAATTTACGCAGGGTTTGCCCGTTGATAGATATGTTTTCTTATTTTCGTTCGAAGATTTTTCCGCCGGCGCGTGGGAACATAATTACAGTTCTTTTTATGTTTTTACGGACGACACTTTGAACGAGCGTTATCTGGGTGAAATACGTTCAACGGCTGCCCACGAATTTTTCCACGTCATCACACCGCTTCATATTCACAGTGAACTTATTGCCGATTTCAATTATGAAAAACCGGTAATGTCGCAGCATCTGTGGTTTTACGAAGGCGTTACGGAATGGGCTTCGGATATTTTGCAGTTGAGGGATTACCTTATTTCTACGGAAGATTATTTAAACCAAGTAAGCAATAAACTTACTATCAACGACGGCTTCGATCAAAATTTACCTTTAACCGAACTTGGCGTTAAAGCAGTTGAAAAGCAGGATCAGTATTTCAATATCTACAATAAAGGCGCAGTTGTTGCCGCTTTGTTGGATATAAGATTATTGGAATTATCAAACGGGAAAAAAGGTCTGCGCGAATTAGTCTTGGACTTATTGAAAAAGTACGGTGCAGAAAAAAGTATAAGTGAGAAAAATTTCTTTAATGATCTTGTTGCCATGACATACCCGGAAATTGGCGACTTTATTAAGAATTACATTTCGGGAGCCGAGAAACTTCCCGTTAAAGATTACTTTGGAAAACTCGGCATTGAATACAATGAATTTGCTGGCTACGATTCGTCAAAAGTAGGGATAGGTTTCGGTATTGGTTTTGTTGATAATAACTTTGTTGTAACTAATGTAGGTCCGCAGAACGCAGGTAAAATTCAATCCGGCGACATACTTTATAAATATGAAGGCGAAGAAATTACAATGCAAAACATTCAACAAACAGCCGTAAGAATTAATTCACTAAAAATAAACGAGACAATAAATTTTACCGTAAAACGTAACGGTAAAGAAGTTGCAGCACAAGTAACAATGCTGCCCCGCGCAATTAGACATGTTTTTAAGTTAATAGAAAAGCCAACGCCGGAACAATTGCATTTACGAAATGCGTGGTCACAAAATTTTATGAATTACAAAAATGAAGTTGAGTAATTTTTTTCGAAAACATTAGGCATTTTAATTCACAATGATTTTTTGCAATAATTAGATTAAGTGCGTAATATAGATTAGATTTATTACAAGAAACATCTGAAAAATACAAGAATGTCATTTCTGCAATAGGCATTCCTTTGGAAGAAGGAGTGACTCGATTAAATCTCGAGTCGAAGCGGAAGCGCGTGAGAAATCTTATCGAAATGGAAGATTTCTCGTCCACTAAAGCAGACTCGAAATGACAATCAATATGTTTCAGAAGTCTCTTCAAATAAATATTTGTTTAAGATTTTCAAAACCAGGGGAATATTTTGAAAAACTTAATTAGAAATGCCGTGCTAATATTTGCGGTCTTTTTTTCTATTTCATGTTCGTCTGATTACGAAAAAATGTATCCCACATTAACAGACGGGAAATACGACAGCGAATTCCCATACAATAATTCCTCGCAGCAGCTTGAACAAATAAGTAAATGTATAAAGCTGCTTAACAGCATCGCGTTTTATACCGGCTACGTTTTTGATTCGGGTACAAAATTTTCAAAATCCGATCTAAAGGATATGGATTTTGAAAAAAGCGCAATCGAAAAAGTTTATTTTAACCGCACTTCATCAGGCACCGCAACATTAATATATTCTGATCAGGAAAAAATAGGACTGCTTTCCGTAGCGCACATTGTAAATTACCCCGATACAATTATATCATATTTTGTAAACTCCGACGGCTCATTTTCAAAATACATCCAGAGTATTTCAATAAAATCGAAACAATCCAACTTCGCGCCGGATTTACCAAACAACGGCGAACTTGAAATTATTATGTTGGATAAAGTTAACGATATAGCCATACTCGGTATGAAAACAAATCCCGCCCAATCAATGCCGCTGATTAAATTCGAATACCCGTGGGGCAAATCGAGTGAACTTGAATGGGGCAGCTTCGTTTACGTTTTCGGATTTCCTATGAATTACAAAATGATATCCAAAGGTATTGTAAGTAAAAACGCGAAGGAAAAGAACAGCTTCTTGATTGATGCTGTATTTAACAGGGGTTACAGCGGCGGCATTGTACTTGCAATCCGCGACGGCGTTCCTAATTTTGAATTGGTGGGATTGGTTCGTTCCGTTCCCGCAGAATACGAATACACAATCCGTCCATTATCCCGTGAGCACGATATTGATTACAACCCGATGATTCCGTACAAAGGAGATTTATATGTTGATAAACAACAAACCCTGCGCATTGGAATTACAAAGGTAATTGCAATAGAACAGGTAACGGAGTTTTTTCAAAAGAATAAAGAAGCACTTTTAAATAAAGGATATTTTTTCAGCCAATTCTTTCCGCCCGGAACAACAAAGGTTGAAATTATTAGGTAAGTAATGCATTTGCCAATTTGAACCTTTTCGATATTGTAAATATCTTAATTATAACAAAAACATATAAGGCACTTTAAAATGAAACAACGACCAACTAAGGAAGAACACGCACAGTATTATGAAAAATATATAAACCTTGTACCCGATAGCGATATTATCGAGGTTTTGATAAATCAGCAAAATACTTTAAAAGGTTTCTTAAAAACCATAGATGAAGAGAAAGCAAATTTTCGTTACGCGGATGATAAATGGAGTATAAAAGAAGTCGTTGGTCATATACTTGACGGCGAAAGAATATTTGCTTACCGTGCGCTTCGAATTTCCAGGAACGATTCTAAACCATTATTAGGATTTGAGCAGAACGAATATATTGTTCATTCCAATTATGCAAATATTTTGTTCAAAAATATTGTTGATGAATTTTTTCTCGTGCGTGAATCCAATATTCTGATGTTTAAAGGATTTTCAGATGATATGTGGCTGCGCATGGGAAATGCAAGCGGCAACCCGGTTTCTGTAAGGGCAATTGCTTATATTTTAGCCGGTCATACCGAACATCATATTAATGTATTAAAGGAAAAATATAATTGTTGATGAAATACAGTATAAAATCATTTCTAATAAAACATTGATAAAAAGTGGCGCTATTAGTTTTGGCATATCCCGAAATTGAGAAGAAAGATTTTTCGTTAATCCAATCCTTCCGCGAAAAACACGACGAACGTTACTTCGGTATTGTTGACCCTCATTTCACAATTGTATTCCCAGTCTTTAATACCGACATAAATACTTTTATCCCGCATGTTTCTTCTGTCGCAAAAAAATTTAATGAGTTTTATTTTGTGCTTAGGTGCGCCCAAATTGTAAAAGATTCATTCAGCGATTACACGGACGTTTTTCTAGTCCCCGAAGAAGGTTATAGAATATTTGTTAAACTTCACGATGCGCTTTATACGGGACCTCTCGAAAACGATTTGCGGCTTGATATTCCCTTTATTCCGCATATTGGAATCGCGAACAATTTAGATGCTCGCAAATGCAAAAGTCTCGCTGATGAATTGAATTCTAAGAACCTGGAAATAGTTGGCGCTGTTTCAAAACTTGATATCGTTTCATTTGAGAATAATATAGTTTCACCGATAGCAAAAATTAAACTGGGTTAGAAAAACAATTAACATTTTGAAACGACTAATCACATAAATCTTGATTCGTATTTTTTAAAAAGGTAAAATCAACTTGTTAAAACCGGAAGCGATGAAGAAGTTCAAACCATACATAAAAATTATCGAATGGGAAGCAGTCCTGTGGTTTATTGGATTGGTATATTTGTTTTTTATTAATCCATACCAGGTTCAGCAATTTACGCTTTGCCCTTTTCATAATATCGGAATCGATTTTTGCCCCGGCTGCGGTTTGGGAAGATCAATTTCTTTTTTTTACCACGGGGATTTAATTCATTCATTAAAAACTCATCCCCTCGGAATAATTGCATTAATACTTATATCTGTACGGATTTTCCAATTAACAAAAAAAATGATTCACAACTATCACAAATTAAAAGAGGTTGTATATGGCTAACGTCTACGAATTAATGCCCGAAATTATGGGTGAAGAACAAATGTATATTGCCGGACTTCTTAAGAATCTGGACGAAAATCAAGCGCGCAGTTTCGCCAATATTTATCGTACCCGAAGAAGAGATCCTCAAACAATATTGCTTTTAACTCTCGTCGGATTTTTAGGCGTATCCGGAATACAGCGTTTTATAACAGATCAAATCGGGCTCGGTATTTTGTATTTGTTAACAGGTGGAATTTGCTTAATCGGTACTATTATAGATTTAGTCAATTATAAAAAGATAGCTTTTGAATACAACCAGAAACAAGCAAACCAAATTGCCGTAATGATAAAAGCGTAATTGGTGAATCTAAATTATCTTTGATTTGAGAAATTTTTATTGCTAAGTTTGACGCCCAAAGCGTTACATGATCAAAAATTTTCAAATCTTGTTTCGCTTTATTGTTCTAATTACTTTTTATTACTGCAACATTTAGAGGAGTTTTTTTGATGGCAGAGCGTGAAAACGGAACCGTAAAATGGTTTAATGCCGCAAAGGGTTACGGTTTTATCGAGCGCAATCAAGGCGGTGAAGTATTCGTTCACTTTAGTTCAATTGAATCCGAAGGATACAAAAGTCTTGAAAAAGGTCAGCAGGTTGAATTCACTGTCGGTGATGGACCGAAAGGCCCGCAAGCTCAGGAAGTTAAAGTTGTTAAATAATAAAATGGGTTTATTATTTTGCAACAATAAAGCGGCTTTTATGCCGCTTTATTTTTTTTACAGCTATTGAACTTTTTCTTTAAAGAAAGCATTTTAGTATCAGTGATTCGAAAAATTATTAAATAATGACAACTAATTTTAACATAGTAGAAAACTTCTCTCAAAACATTACCGGAAAATCTCCCCTTTCGGCTCTGTACTGTTGTAAATGCACCTGTTGTTGTAACTGATTATAAATCAGTTTTCAATCCTTATAAATTTTTTCTAACATAACTTTTAAACGGAATGGAAATGGAAACCCTGAATAGGAATATTTTTACTCATTTTGCAAAAGACTTATTGTCGAAAAGACAAACGCATTCATGCACTGCTTCTCTTAAAACCGAAGCAATAGAATATTTAAGCGGCTTGATTGATTTTCTCTTCCCGCATTTTTCAAGTAAAGTATATAATACGCAGGAAGATGTGATTTCGAAACTGCAGCTTCTAAAACGTGATTTGATTCAACTTATAAAATTGTTAAACGGACAATCGCCGAAAAATGTTGAGGAAGTCGCCGAACGTTTTATTCAAAGAATTCCAGACATCCACAAAATGCTTTGGGATGATGCGGATTTTATTTACAAAGGCGATCCCGCTTCCGAAAGTATTGATGAAGTGATTCTCGCCTACCCTGGTTTTAGAGCAATTATCATTTATAGAATTGCCCACGAACTTTACAACTTGAAAGTTCCGATCATACC
>CAZRMG010000029.1:0-3859 GCA_964601095.1 uncultured Melioribacteraceae bacterium
ACGACAAAAAACACAATAGTTAAAAGTGCAAATAAAATTTTTTGCAATAACTTCATAATTATCTCTCCATATTTTTAGAAGTGTTACCTCAAAAAGCAAAGTTCAACGATAGTCTATTTACATTATCAAAAATATCCATCTTTGAAAAAGAGTAATTTACTTCAACATCGTAACCTGAAAGAGAAGTATTAAAACCTGCACCGGCAGACCATGAAGCTACATCTCTATTTGTTTGATACCCAGCACGTAAAGCGATCATACCGAGAAAGCGATATTCTGCACCGATGTTCATTCTTTCCGAATATGAATTGGAATGAAGGAAATCAAATGCAAAAGTTAGCTGCTCGTCTTTCTCTCCACTAAAGAATTGCATAACATCAATTGCGGCACCGAGCGTAAATGTTAAAGGAAGCTGCTCGTCAATGGCTTCACGTTTTATGTTGGACGAAAAATTTCTGATCGCCATTCCGAATCTGAAATCTTTATAACCGGTGTTGTACAAAACACCCGCATCAAAAACAATTTTTGTTGCGTTGTTTTCATTGTTCGTTCCGTTGGAAAAAGTATTACTGCCTAAGTTTTGTCCGACAAACCGAACATTGCCTCCCATCGAGAATTGTGTGCTTATTTGTTTTGCGTAGGAAAGACCGAGAGAATAAGCACCGACATTACTTACTAAACCTGTTTCAATATAACCATCTGGATACATAGTCAATTCCGAAGGATGAGCTAATCGTGTCCCGATAATGTCGCCGTAATCAACGCTTAAAACACTAACTCCAATCACTCCAAGTTCATTCATATTATAAGTAATTGCACCTGCAAGATATTTTATATCGGCAATCCACTGTGTATAATTAAAAGTTACGTCGAAAGATTTATTTATACTTGCTATGCCTGCGGGATTGTAGAATATTGCATCAGAGCCGTCGCCAACCGCATAATAAGCTTCGCCCATCGAACTTGCAACCGGCGAAACGCTGACGAGTTGAAAATTCATTGTGCTTTGCGCGAGTTTGTTAATTCCAACCTGTGCAAAAATATTGCCCGCAAATGCACAAACAATTATAACGGCGGAAAATAATTCTATACGTTTCATTTCAATATTCTCCTTGATATTAGCGAACAATTATGAATTTTTGATAAGAAAGTTCGCCGCTTGGTTTTTGAAAAACTGCAATGTAAATACCGCTGCTAATAACTTGCTGGCTGTCGGTAATTAAATCCCATTTTTCCGAACCGTCTTTTGTTATTTTATTGTGATCGATTGTTTTCACCAAATCGCCGTTCTCGGTAAATATTTTAATTGTGCATTCCGCCGGAAGATTCACAAAGAACATCAATCTCCCGTTGCTCGATCCGTATGCCGATGCATCGTTTACCAGAGGATCATTTATGTTATACGGATTAGGAACAATTCTTATTCGAGATAAATCATCCTGCGCTCTAAATGGCGGACTTACATAATAAATATTAGGTACTAAATTTCTGCTGCTGTAAATAATTTTTCCGCGTGTTGTAGGATCGGCATTTAAATCATTCGGATCAATCAAAGCTTTGGATTGAACATAATAATAGTAACTTGCCTGTGGAACCAAACTTTTATCTTTATAAAAATGTGTTGCACCTTTGTCGTTTGCATCGGAATCATAAATTGATTCATAAAAAACAGTATCGACATTTGAAACTCTTCTCATAATTCTATACCCGGCAAAATTTGGAAGTTGTTCTGCGGCCGGACAAGACCAAGTTATTTCAGTTCCATCCGGGTACGCTGCAATTTTCAAATCAGTTGGCGGAGGAGGCGCGCCCGGTATTTGATAATTGTTATCAAAATTCCATTTTGCCCTGTAAGCCGAAAGCATTACTGAATCAATTCCCGAACTCAGCCATCTATTTTTTCTTAATTCAAATTCATCGCTTGTGGGAAAAACAAAATTAGAAGGAAGCCATCCTTTGTTTGGATCCGGCATATTTGCAGGTTCTTCTTTTAAAGTTTTCGCTAAAGCATTCTTTCCAACTTCGGTTGCTTTTTGAACATCTATACCGGCAACGCCGCACGCATAAACAACATGAATTTTTTCGCCAGGTTTAAATTCTGCATAAGGTCCAAATACAATATGCATTAAGGATTGATTACCGGTAGAAATTCCGCTTGGATATTGAGAAAAATCCGCAACACCGAGTTCATCGTTATTTAAACCGTGCAATGTTCCTGGAAACTGTGTTCCAGCAATTGGGTATAATTTTGAAAACTCGCCGCGTATTGCCCAGAAAGCAGAACCGCCGTTGCCGCCATATTCGTCTTCCGAAGGCGAATAAGGAAATTTAGTATCGTTTCCGATGTAGGTTATTTTCGGCTGAAGAAAATCATCAACATCATCAAATGAATTTACATAAGGATTTTTTGAAGCATGAAGTACGGTCATAAAATTGAAATTATTTCCTGTAAGTCGTCCACCTTGATTATTCGCGGGTGCGCCCATTTGATCGCCGGGTTTGTTAGGATCATCTGCGCTGTATTCGTAAAACACTCTTAAGTTGCCCGGTACTTTTCCACCGACAAATGTCATTAATGTATCTGCCGGTCTTCCGCCGTGATAATGCTGCCATGTAATAGAAGGATTAAAAGTTTCAGTGCTGGCTACAGTTGGATTATTTCCGTTGGAGAATAATGTGTTTATCATGTTTGATGTCATCAATATATAAACATCTTTATAAGTTGAATCGGGGTGTTGATTTGTAAACTCAATATCATAAATAATATAATTATCGTTATAGTTTTGCCCCCATGATAGAATTTTTCTACGGACGGTTATATCATAAATATATCTGTTTGTTACATCAACAATGTGATCATAAGTACCCCCGGAGAATTGAGAAGGATCGTGCTTTGTTTTTGAATCATAAACATCGTACTTATTTGTAGTGCCGACAATATCAAGGTTCGTGTACTCATGTCTTACAAAACTTTTAAATGGCACTTCAACTTTTCTCCCTTTAGGAAAATAAGTTTGGTCAACAAGATCAAAAACGGCAATAGTATCGTTTTGCCTGGTTGGATCAGTTTCAAACGAATTGAAAAAGTATTTTGATGCAATTTGAAAACCCGCGCCTACATTTGCTTGCCTGTATTGCCCGCGCATGATAGTAATGTCGTAATCATTTGGGAAGAAACTTGGTGCGGCAAAATTACTGCCGCTTCCACCGTTATCGGTTACACCAATCCACAATCGCCCCATTTTTATACGTGGTATGTTTTGCGCAAAAATATTTTCAAAAGGTATCAATAATACAGCAAGCAATAAAACCAATAAAGCACGATAAATTTTCTTGCTCACATGATTACTTGTTATAATTTTCATGAAAAACTCCGTCATTAATTTTTTTCAATAAAGAGATTTAAAATTCAACACGCATACCGAACCAAATATCCCGCGGCTGCGAGAAAATCCAGAACGAATTATTCGGATCGTTGATATACGGTTTGTCATCCGATCTTAAATCTCCAACTTTATCGTTACCCGCTACGTAATAACCGGGGTTTTGTTCTCTTAATTTATCGTAAGATTTGGAACCATAAAGCGGCAAACGCAATGAAGCCATATAATTCTGGAAATCTGTTCCGCCAATTCCTTCGGTGTACGGATAATCCCTATCCAACTGGCTAACTTTTATGTTGAATAAATTATTTATATCAAGATAAAATGATGTTGTAATACCTGCAATTTTAACTGACTTTGTTAATTTTAGATCAAACATATAATAAGAAGGCCAGCGCTGCAATTCGCCTATATGCTGCAAACCAAGTGGATTCCAATCGTCCTGATCAATATAATCTCCGGCTCTCCAAGTCGCG
>CAZRMG010000029.1:3869-14099 GCA_964601095.1 uncultured Melioribacteraceae bacterium
TACCGAAATAGCCCAACCACCTAAAATATGTTCTCCAAAAATTTCTGGTCCCATAGCTTGAGGAGTTCTAAAAGTAATGTTTGCATTTACAGAGGGAATAGGAAGAGCTTTTGATTCCTGACCTTGATATTGATCTTGTTCAACATCAACCGCAATTTCTCGAATTGTACTTAAGCCGGTGTAACCTGTTTTCTTAAGCATGTATTCAAAATTTATCCATCCTGAGACCCAACTTAAATCATTCTTTGCAAGATTAATTTCGAGTCCTTGAATATCTTCATATTGGTTGTTCAATTGCCCGTCGTAGCTTAATGAACCTGATGCGTTTGTATATTCAACATCACCTGCCTGCCCGGTAACATCTTTTGAATAACCAGAAACTGTAAGTATGTAGGAGTCGTAAAAATTATATGCTATACCAAGTTCATATTGAATCGTTCTCGGCGGTTCGAGGTTTGGATTTGACATGTCATAAACACCGTTCTTTGTGTAGCGATATCTGAATTGATACATGGTATAATACGGTGGATTGGATCTGAAGTGACCGTAATTAAAATAAAATTTTGCACTCGTTGTTACCGGGAAAGAAATTCCAAGGCGCGGACTTAAAGTCCAATAATTTTTTATTGGCTGTAAAAATCCCGGGTTTTCTTTATCGTATTGATTCCACACATCCCAAATATACGAGTTGCCTTGTGCGAGATAATCGAACAGCCACGTTCCCACAGTATCAATCGGAAGGTAAGCCGTGCTGTATGGATCAGCAGGCCACTTGCCTCCGCCGCCATAATAATAATCAGCACGTAAACCTACATTGGCGACTATTTGATTGAATGTAATTTGATCCTGCAAATACATTCCCGTTTGGCTCGGCCAACGGTGATAGTTAAATTCATACACATTGTAAGGACCTGATTGATTCCATTTTTGCCAAAGTATATGATTTATGTCTATGTAATTATATTCTATTCCACCCTTCAAATAATTATTGTCATCTATCTGCGAAGCTATTTCGAGTTTTGCCGCGAATTGACGAACTTGAGATCTGTCGTACAAATCTCCTTCCTTGCTTCTGAACCTTCTTGGTACACCAGGCAGCGCATCATAACCCGGATATTTGTAACCATCAACTGTATTTGATGATGCAAATTGTAATTTTCCATACGGCATTTCTGTTACGGGGAAAGGACCGAAACGTGTAACAATAGTTGTATCTCTATTATCGCCCGTCGGTGTATTATTTCTGATGTTGAGATAACTAAGTGTTAATTCCAGAAATGTTCTTTTACTTAATACATGATTTATCGAAATGCCGTTCATCAAAGTAGTTTGTTCAAGAATAGGATAGAATGGTTGATCGTACCAATAATAACCGGGGCCGGAAGAACCTTCGGAGGCGCGGAACATATTTCGAACATTATTTATCGGCATAAATCCGCCTGAGTTGGATGCATTAGGCGCATCACCAAATGCGGGGCGAATTGGACTTAAACCAATTTGTCTTTTCCACAAAACATTATAAGTAAAAGTTGTCCCTTCAAAAGGATTTGCTTTTATAGTTCCTAAAGTTGTGTAGGTTTTTTGACTGCTTAAAGTCATAGGCATGACATAATATTGTTCCGATGAATTGTTGGATACATAAAATGTTGCATCGCCCAACGCTTTACCTATTAAAGGAATTGGTCCTCCAAAGCCGCCGTCAAAATTCCAATCGTAATTTTCTTCTTTCATTCTATGCGAGGCGAAAGCGGATTTTTGCTGATCCGAAACTTCATAATAGCCGATCTGTTGTTTTAATTCTGCAGGAAGATTTCTCAAAGCATTATAATCGGGTTCGGCCATGTGCATCCAATGTGCAAGCAAAAACAAATCCATTGCCCTCGCCTGCTTGTCAGGAGTTTTACCAACGTTAAAATTTTCAGCCATTTTAATCCAGCCCTGAAATGAAGCAGATTGCGGATGCTGCGATTGTGCATATGGATCGTTTGCCCATACAGTTGCAGGTCCAACAAAAGCAATATTAGGATCGAGATAAGCATTTAATGCATCATTATACGGATCATAAAATGACGCGCCGAATCTTTTCATGTGAGTATTATTTCTTTGTAAACTAAAGGTTCCGTGATAACCTTCTTTCGATCCACTTTTAGTTGTAATGTTTATTAAGCCCGAACGGAAGTTTCCATACTCAGCGTTGTAACCGCCGGATAGTAAAGAAACCTGATCAATTGCACTCATTGGAATTGAAGTTTCTGCATTTCCAACAGCAGCGTTGTTATAAGACAATCCGTTTATCATTGCACCGGTTTGATCCGATGATCCGCCGCGAATTGTTAAAAATCCGTTGCTTTCTGAAATGCCTGGCATCTTCTGAAGAAATGCATTTATCTGGCGAACACCCGATGCATCTTTTAATTGTTCCGAAGAAACAACCATTTGCGTATTCGAAACCTCTTTATGAAGTTCATCTTTCTGTGCGGTTACAATAACTTCCTGTCCTTGTATCATTGAAGATTGTAAATCAATTGTAAGATTTGTAACGCGATCGGCAGAAACCACAACACCTGGAATTATTTGTGTTGCATAACCAACCATAGAAACCTGGACAGTATAGGTTCCAACCGGGATATTAATGATGATAAATTTTCCGTCGAAGTCGGTAGCCGCTCCTAAATACGAATCTTTTAAAATAACATTAGCGCCAAGTAGTGGTTCGCCACTTTGTACATCTTTTACAATTCCCATCATTCTACTTTTTACCTGTGCGTTAAGTATTCTGCCGGCAGAAAAGATTAACAACATTATTAAGATGCCTGATGTTTTCAATAAGTAATTTTTTGGATGCATCTTTACTCCCATGAATAATTTTTTTCAAAATCTGTTTGATACTATTTTATCAAAACCATTTTCTTTGATTGCATAAAATTTCCCGCCCGTAGCTGATAAAAATAAACTCCCGAGGACAATGTTGAATGCTGAATAGAGAATTCTGAATAGTATTTGCCAGGTTTTTTGAATTCATCAACTAATGTAATAACCTCATTTCCCAGTAAATCGAATACTTTTAAAGATACATGACCTGCGACAGGCATCTGGTAACTAATTACTGTTTCCGGATTAAAAGGATTGGGATAATTTTGTTCAAGTGAATAACCACCGGGTAATTCTTTTTCATCTTTAACTGAAGTGACTGTTCCATCGAGCAATCCATTTAGATACATTTCTAAATTTGTGTAACCCGAAGCATCTACAAAATTTCTATCTTCTGCATCATTTATGTTTAGACCATTTGCAATTTCATAATAATCCGGCATACCATCATGATCTGTATCTATGGGCGCAGGAACTGATTTTAATTCCGGCCACCCTCCAACATCGGTTTGCGAATCAATAATACCTTTTCCGCCGCCGTTATAAGTTGCGCCGTATTGCGCAGTGCCGTTTCTTGTCTCATTAACTATTCTATCATCAAGCACATCACGTTTTGGGAAATTAGCACCCGCTTTTTGCAAAACAAGTTCAAATGCTTCTTCAGCCGAATGCGTCGTAACTTCTGCGATTGGAAACGGTTGCGACACAAGCACAGTATCTTTTACTGTTGCACCAATACTCTGAACTCCCAATGTTATATTATCAGCGGTAACATCTGGATAATCAAAAACAAAATTATCTGCGACATAAAATTTACCAAACTTGGTATTGGTCCCACTATCCATTGTAGGTTGGATTATTCTATATCTAACTGAAGATGAATTTGTCGCAGGACCATACTTGTAATAGTTTGCTCTAATATTCTGGTTTCCTTCTTCGCCGCCATATGCGCTGTTTGAACCCCAGTTGTAAATTACATTGTTTACAAAATCAACAATTTCTTTTTGCGGCTGGCGGGAATATCTACTTCCGTTAAATCTTGGATTGCGGCTGGAATGATGTGCAAGCAGATTATGATGAAATGTAGCACCCTGCCCGCCCCATATTCCGCCATAACCGTGTTCCTCTTTTGAATGAACCGATTTATATAAACTTTCGGAAATTATACACCACTGCATTGTAAAATTTTCATTATCATAAAAGCTGGCGGTTTCATCAACCGACCAACTCATTGAGCAGTGATCTATTATTACGTTTTTATTATTTCTTCCCCAAAATGCATCTGCTTCAACTTTGTTTATATCTCCCAATCTAAAACGAATGTAACGTATAATAACATTATCGGCATCAATTTTTACAGGATATCCGGCAATGCAAATTCCGTCTCCCGGGGCTGTCTGCCCTGCTATTGTAATATTAGCTTTAGTTATATTCAAATTTGATTTTAGAAAAATTGTTCCCGAAACTCTGAACACAATTGTTCTCGCCCCGGTTTGTGCAATTGCATGTCTTAAACTTCCGGGATTACTGTTATCTTCAAGAGTAGTAATTTCATAAATAACACCACTTCTACCTCCGGTTGTAAATCTGCCATAACCTTCGGCGCCGGGGAATGCAAGTAGTTGTGCATTTATTAAAGTTGGAATTGACAATAGAATTGTTAGCACCAAACAGATAAATAATTTCAAAAACACCTCTTTAATATTTGGAAATAAATATATGGCTTTAAGCTTTACTTAAACGCTAACTTAAATTAGAAATTTTAACACTTCTTTGTCAAGTTAAATCGGGCAAAAGTATTGAGTTTGGATTAATTTTTAAAGAAAAATTTCCTATTCATTAAAAATTTTGGATAAGAAGTTGACCGTATAATTCATCAATTCGTCAAACCACGGTTGAAACAACCAGAAAGGGTGCGGTGTATTTGGGATAGTATTCACTTCGGAATATATTTTAAAATGACTCATCTTTTCAATCATGTAATCTCGCCCGGCATGAAAACGATTCTGCGAACTATTTATAAAGATTACAGGCGGTGTATTTTTGTTCACATAATTCATTGGTGATGCTTCAATCCATAATGTTGGATCATCTTTGAAAGCTACTCCAAACCATGCTTTACCTGCTGATTGTTTTTGCGGATCTTTATCTTTATCACTTTCAGCCGGATGTGTAAAATCAACAATGCCGTCAACATCAATTATTGCATTAACTTTGGTTGAATATTTGTTTCCCAAATTATTGTCTTCAAATTTTTTCATCCCGCATGTTGTTCCCAGAAATGCAGCGAGTTCACCTCCCGCCGAAGTTCCGTAAACTGCTATTTTATTTGTGTCAATGCAGTATTTCTCTGCATTAGCTTTCAACCATTTTATTGAATTTTTCAAATCATAAATTCCCGCTGGGTATTTCTCTTCGGGTGATAATCTGTATTCAACAGTAGCACATACAAATCCTTTAGAAGCCAAATAATTTGCGGCGGGCCACTCCATTTTTCTATTTCCAGTACGCCAACCTCCTCCATGTATTATAATTATTGCCGTCATTTTTTTGTTATTACAATCAATGGGTTTGAATAAATCAAGATGAAGTTGCCGTTTGCCTATTCTATTATAAACTATATTTTCTTCTATAAAAACATTATCTGATTTTTTGAAATGAACAGGAACTGCATGCGGATATTCTTTCCGTATTTTTATTGTTTCACTGTTTAAAGTGAAAGATGTATCGCTCGGTATTCCATCAATAATAGAAATATTTTGAGCTAAGATTAAAAGAGGCAAAAAAAATAAAATCAAAAACTGTTTCATCTTTATTTCCATAATTAGATGCATGAAATGCGTAAAATAAAATCGGCTCTTCTTTATTCAAGAAAAGCCGACATTAAAAAAACGAACAGCCGAATTATTTAAGAAGAATAGTTTTAATTGATTTCACAAAATTATCAGCACGGAGTTGAATTAAATACATACCGCTAGCCAAATTTTTTGTAGAAAGAACAGCATTCCAAACAACATTATGATTTCCGGCTTGCATTTCCTTATTCAACAATGTTTCAACTTCTCTTCCGATTTGATCGTAAACTTTTATTTGTACAATAGAAGATTTTGGTAACGAGAAAGAAATTGTTGTACTCGGATTGAAAGGATTCGGGAAATTCTGTTTCAAATCAAAATCTGTTGGAATTACTTCTTCTTCAACGCCAACATTTGTGTACTTTGTAATTTGAACATCTTCAAGATCATTATCTCCAGTACCTTCGCTTGTAAATTTAATTCTATTTGCGTTTTCATCATTAACAACAATCGTGGTATCAGTACACTTCGATCCAATTCCGTTTTCTGTCTTTGCAACTAACTCCCACGTTGTGCCATCGTCGATTGATTTGTAAATACCAATTATTCTGTTTGTACCTGTACGGCCGCTTTTAAAAGTAACATTTCCAACACCTTCACCAAGATAAGGAGTTATTGCATATCCGGGAGGAACGGCGCCATAACCTTGCACTGTTTCAGGCTTGGCCATTCTTAATGAGCGGCCGTCGCCACAATGTGTCGATCCACCGCCTCTATAAACTCCCAAAAGAATCCATTCACCGGAAGGGTCAATAGTATATGATGTTGGTTCAATTGGTACAGTACTGCTACTTGTAGGCATATCTGAAGTTGTATCTGCCCAGGATTCTACCCAATAAATTTCATCCTGCGCAAATGTGTTTGATGTAAAAAGAATACATACTACAAAAAATAATGTAAATAACTTTTTCATGGTTACTCCTTTTGTTTGTTAAAAATTATGTTTGAATATTTCTTTTCAACTATTAAAGTAAAAAAAATCCATTATAGGTTTACTTTATCGGTTAAGTATTTGCCAATATTTTACCTCAACTTTTCAAATTTTCCGTAGAACGTTATAAGTAAATTAAATTATTGAGCTTCAGAATTTCAATTGCAAGCCGTCAGAGCGAGTATCTTTGACTTTAAAATAGAAAAAACTATTTCAAAATATCAATAAGTAGAAAATTTTTATGACTTAATTCTTTCTATAAATAACGAAATAAGGTTTAATTCGAAGAAAAATTTTCAAACTTTACCCAATCAAAATCAGCAAACCCGACTTTTTTTGATTCTACTTTAGTAGTTGAGAACAATCCGATTTTCGCACCAACCCACTTTCCTGCTTTAGCAATAAAATTTTCACCTGCTTTAATAAAATTTTTTCCATCAATACTATAACTAAATGAACAAATAACTTTAGGAATTATTTCCTCTTTATCTGCAGAATAAACATCAACACGGAAATAGATACTTGATTCGTTTGTTGAAAAATTATAATCAACAATTTCCGGCTTCCCTTTATCTGCGTCTTCACAAATGCTGTGAATTATTCTGAATCCCGTCTCGGTATTTTCAATCGCAATGTAAGAGTAGTCTAAGCCAAAAATAATTAGACCTGACTTTTCTCCAACATTTTTTGAATTGAAACTCATCCTTGTTATTGTACTAAATTTTTTTGCAGGAAATTTTTGCATCAATAAAAACGGCACGTTCCACAAATTCTTTTCAGCATCTTCAATGTGTTGAGAATAAAAACGAAGCCACCCTTTTCTTTCTCTTAATGATATCCATTCATCAGAGAAATTTGCCTGCCATTGCCATTGCAAACCTAATTTCACTGAATCAAACTCATCTGATATTTGAGGTGTTTCTATAGAAAATGTGTTTCCAACATTTGGTTTTATAGAACTTAAAACCGGTTCACCAATTCCATTTCCGTCGTAATCTTCTCCCATTACCGGCCAATCGTTTGCCCATTTCATCGGTTGAAGATGAACAATCCTTCCGTACGCATATCTGTCTTGGAAATGAATAAACCAGTCTTCGCCTGTTTGTGTTTTTACCCACGCTCCTTGATGGGGACCGTTTATCTTTGTACTTCCTTGTTCAAGAACAATTCTATCTTCATAAGGTCCGTAAATATTTTTTGAACGAAGTACCGTCTGCCACCCAAGTTTAACTCCACCAGCGGGGGCAAAGATGTAATAGTACCCGTTTCGTTTATATAGTTTTGGTCCTTCAATTGTCGGATGCTTAATTGAATCACAAAAAATTTCCTTTCCATCATCTAAAAGTTTTTCACCATCGCTGCTCATTTTATGTAATGTTAATTTATGTTTTATGCCCGATCTACTTCTAGCCCAAGCACGAACAAGATATGAATTGCCGTCGTCATCCCAGAAAGGGCAGGGATCGATCCACCCCTTTGCGCTTTGAATTAACTTTAGCGGTTCCCAAGGTCCTTCGGTGTTTCTCGATTTCGTCATAAAAATTCCGTAGTCAGGATCTCCGAAAAAAATATAAAATTCGCCGTTGTGAAATCTTAAGCTCGGCGCCCAAATTCCGCCGCCGTGTTGCGGTTTATTAAAATCTTTGATGGGATAATTAATTACTGCATGAGCTATAATTTTCCAATTAACCAAATCTTTGGAATGCAGAATGGGCAAGCCGGGAAAATTTGAAAAACTTGATGAAGTCATATAAAAATCATCATCAACTCGAATTACGTCCGGATCGGAATAGTCGGCATGAATAATAGGATTTTTATATGTGCCGTCTCCGTTATCTGGAAGCCAAATACTTCCTTTTTTTGAAATGTCATTATTATTATGATTTTGGCTTTGTGCTAACAATAATGGAAATGCAGCTGTTGAAAATAGTAACAAGAATAAAATGAATTTGAAATTACTTGTCATGTTGTTAACATCTTTAAAAAATCAGAACCCATTAAGTAAGAAGCCCGGAATTTACCGGGCTTCAAATAAAATAATCTTACTTTAGCAACAACATCTTTTTAGTCTGGACAAAATCACCCGCTTGAATATTATAGAAATAAACGCCGCTTGCTAATCTGCTTGCATTAAAATTTATTTCATATCTGCCCGCAGCTTGTTCAACATTAACCAGCGTAGCAACTTTTTCACCAAGAATATTGAAAATATTAATCCTTACAGTCGATGCTTTTGGAATAGAATACTTTATTGTTGTTGTGGGATTGAACGGATTTGGATAATTTTGATTAAGCTCATAAGTATCAGGAATGATTTCATTCAATGTTTCTTCTTCTGCACTAGTGAAAATTGAAAAATCCGGCATCCAATCATATCCGAAATTAGAGCTTGATGATTTAGAAAATATATTTTTTATAGTGTATTCAGCAGCTTCTTCATCTGTCAATTGGCGCGAGATTGAAGTTAATCGATTTGAATAATTAGATCCTGGACCATAGCAATTATATTCGGCATATAAACCCGGTGTTACATTCCACGTTGCCCATCCCGCAGGATTAAGAGAAGCAGGTTGTTCACAATTAATAAATACGGTTCGCGGACTTGCCTGCCAGGGTCTTCCAAGAATAAAAGAAGTAATCGGAACGCCATCAAAACCGATAGAATCTGCAGTGATTTTATTGTTAAGAAATACATAACCGAATTTACTATAAGCTTCCGTGCTGGCAGCTGTTATCGTACCACCATTTCTGTTAATATTAAGATGACAACTATCGAACACAACAATATTTCTTCCGAAAATAAAATCTACCGATCCTTCTATATAACAATTCTTCATATAAGTTCTTCCGGTTCCTCTTCCGCCCCATGTGTAATAAGTATCTTGATAACCCAAAAGATTACAATTATAATATTGCTGCCTATCGCCATTAACTCTTAATGCAACGGCCTGTTCGTTTCCGCCGGGATGACTGTTATCATTAACAATCGTATTTTGGAAAGTAATATTGTAAGCAGAGAAATCATCAGCGTCAATTGCAACACTATAGGATCCCGAGGTACCTAAATTATCTTTACCTGCATAATCATCATAAGTCAAAATTGTTTTGTCTCTATCTTCGCCAACTAAAATAACATTTGTTTTCGTTGAGGGAAGAAGAAGTTTTTCATAGTAAGTTCCATTTTTAACAATTATATAATATGGACCAGTATATAAATCCGGGACATCGTTGAAAGCGGCTTGGACAGAAGTATAATCGCCTGAACCGTCTGCAGCAACAATCTTTGTAATAGTTGGAGCGGTAATTTGTGTTTTAAATGTATCAACCAATCCATATCCGGTTCCTTTAGAGTTAGTAGCATATGCGCGAATATAATAAGTGGTTCCTTCTTCAAGCGGATGCAAAATACTTGTAAACAAACCAAGTCCGTTACCGTTTTCTGTTTTATTATCACTGATTGTCGGGTTGCCGGTTTTATTCCAACAAACTCCTCTAATAGTCACGGTATCTCCGCCCCAGGCCAAAACATTACCTCCTGCTTGTGCTGTTTTAACAAGAATATTTGATATTGAT
>CAZRMG010000030.1:0-12762 GCA_964601095.1 uncultured Melioribacteraceae bacterium
AAAAAAGCGCCCGGTAATAAGGCGCTTTTTGTTTTTAATACTTCACTTACTTTTATTCAACTGAATAGTTGATGGCAGAAATTCCCGGGAATATTGCAGTAGTATCTAATTCCTGTTCAATTCTTAAAAGCTGATTGTATTTTGCAATACGATCTGTTCTGCTTGCGGAACCGGTTTTAATTTGTCCTGCATTTGTAGCGACAGCAATATCGGCAATTGTAGTATCTTCTGTTTCACCTGAACGGTGGCTAACTACTGCAGTATATCCTGCACGTTTAGCCATTTCCATTGCATCAAGTGTTTCAGTCAATGTTCCAATTTGATTTACTTTAATCAAGATTGAATTCGCAACACCTTTTTCAATTCCTTTTGCTAAGAATTCGGTATTAGTAACAAACAAATCGTCGCCGACTAATTGAATTTTATCACCAACTCTATCTGTCAATAATTTCCAGCCATCCCAATCAAATTCCGCCATTCCGTCTTCGATAGAAATAATCGGATATTGTTTTACCCAGCTTGCCCAGTAATCAACCATTTTCTCTGGTGCCATAAATGATTTATCTGATTTAAAGAAGTAATACTGTTTTTTATCCTTATCCCACATCTCACTGGTAGCGGGATCGAGAGCAATAAAAATATCTTTTCCGGCTTTCAACCCAATTTTTTCGATAGCTTCTAAAATAACGGTAATAGCTTCTTCGTTGGATTTTAAGTTTGGTGCAAAACCGCCTTCATCGCCAACAGCTGTATTATAACCTTTTTTCTTTAGAATTGATTTTAATGAATGGAATGTTTCGGCACCATATCTTAATGCTTCCGCAAATGTTGGAGCGCCAACCGGCATAACCATAAATTCCTGGAAGTCAACATTATTATCTGCATGGCTGCCTCCGTTGAGAATATTCATCATCGGAACCGGGAGTGTTTTTGCGTTAACTCCGCCGATATATCTGTACAACGGCATACCGAGTGATTCTGCAGCAGCTTTAGCACAAGCTAATGAAACGCCGAGAATTGCGTTTGCGCCAAGTTCTGATTTTGTTGGTGTTCCATCCAATTGAATTAAAAAATTGTCAATTGATACCTGATCGAGCGCATCAAAATCAATCAATTCATCTGCAATTTTACTATTAACATTCTCAACAGCTTTAAGTGTTCCTTTGCCAAGATAACGGGATTTATCGCCGTCTCTTAATTCAACTGCTTCATTTTCTCCAGTTGAAGCACCGCTTGGAACCGCTGCTCTTCCTACAATACCGTTTTCCAGTGTAACCTCAACTTCAACTGTTGGATTGCCACGCGAATCGAGAATCTCTCTTCCCCATACATCTACGATGGTTGTCATTTTACTGTCTCCTAAGGTTTATGAATTTTACGGGACAAAAATAATCAAAAAAGACATGCAAATTCAATTTAGTTATTTGTATAATTATACATTACTTAAGCAATTTTGTAATGACTATTCATAATAATTATATTTCTTCCGTAAATAAAATTATTTGCCCCCGTAGCTCAGTATGGATACCCGCCCGACTCGCAAGCTCGTCGAGCGAGGCGGGGAGCAGAAGTTTCCTAAATATGGAATACTTTGTTGACATATTGAAAAGTCTTTGTGTAAATAAGACATATGTTGGAATTACGAATAATTTAGAACGAAGGTTAAAAGAACATAATTCTGGAAAATCAAAATTCACAAAAACATATGTCCCTTGGGAAATCATTTATAATGAAAAGTTATCAAATAGAGCAATTGCAAGAAACAGAGAAAAATATTTTAAATCGGCAGCCGGAAGAAAAAGAATAAAAGAATTGATTAAATAAATTATTTGCCCCCGTAGCTCAGTATGGATACCCGCCCGACTCGCAAGCTCGTCGAGCGAGGCGGGGAGCAGAAGTTTCCTAAATATGGAATACTTTGTTGACATATTGAAAAGTCTTTGTGTAAATAAGACATATGTTGGAATTACGAATAATTTAGAACGAAGGTTAAAAGAACATAATTCTGGAAAATCAAAATTCACAAAAACATATGTCCCTTGGGAAATCATTTATAATGAAAAGTTATCAAATAGAGCAATTGCAAGAAACAGAGAAAAATATTTTAAATCGGCAGCCGGAAGAAAAAGAATAAAAGAATTGATTAAATAAATTATTTGCCCCCGTAGCTCAGTATGGATAGAGCAGAAGTTTCCTAAACTTTTGGTCGGAGGTTCGAGTCCTCTCGGGGGTACAAACGAAAAAACTTAAATTATCTGTTGCACTTTTTGTTTTTTTTGTTTAATTCTATATCGAGTTACAAAAAAATAATCTTTTCCAAATAATTCAATTAGAATTGAACCATAAGCTGTCAATTTGAAATTGTGATACTTCTTTACATCCGCAAATATTAGTTTATACTGAATAGATTAATAAATATAATCTTGAAAGTTTTTATATCATGAACCAAATAAGCCGTAAAAATGTTTGAATTAAAGATTACGTTATTGTGATATTGCTAACTAAATTAGTTTGAATCCAATTATATATTTACGACATCGAAATATTTCTAGAACTAACAAAATAGGAGGAGAAGTGAAGAAACTGTACATTTATGTTTTTATTGCAATATTTGCATTTATCGGAGTGGCCAAAACAAATGCTCAATTTAAGGATTTTGGATTAAAAGGCGGGCTCCAGATTAACGGCGTTTTACCTGCAACTGAATTTGAAGATAGAAACGGTTTGGCTCTTTCTTCATACATGCTTCGCGGATTTTTAAGATTTGAACTTTCTGATTTGTTTAACGGTGAATTCGGCGTAGGGTACGCTAAATTTTCCGGTAATGATTATAATAACGGAACGTATGAATCAACCGGAATCCCCATCGATTTAAGATTATTAATTACTCCTTTTGACGCAGAAACTCTCAATCCGTATTTTTATCTCGGGGCAGGTATGGTTCACTTAGGACTTGATAAAGCACCTATTTCTGTAGCCGTACAAGGTAATGGTGGTGACGATGGATTTTATGCCCACTTCCCTTTTGGTATCGGAACAGAGATTGCACTTTCTGATTCATGGGTTCTTGATGTAGCAGTAGGAGCCGATTATACCTTATCTGAAAGATTAAACGGATACAAGATTGAAGACTTCAACGACGCATGGTTTAATGTTGGTGTTGGTATTACCTATGCCGGTGAAAGTATGAATTCCGATAACGACCAAGACGGATTAACAAAACGTGAAGAACTCGAACTAGGTACAGACCCGGATAATGCCGACACCGATGGCGACGGTTTGAATGACGGCGAAGAAGTCAAAAAATATAATACCGATCCTAAACTTGCCGATACCGACGGCGATGGATTGAAAGACGGCGAGGAAGTATTGAATTATAAAACAAGTCCGGTTAAAGCAGATACAGACGGTGACGGTCTAAATGATTATGATGAAGTTACAAAACACAAAACCGATCCTTTAAAAGCCGATACCGACGGCGATACATTAAATGACGGCGAAGAAGTAAATAAATACAAAACAAGTCCATTCAAAGCCGATACAGACAGTGACGGCTTGAATGACGGAGCCGAAGTTAAACAACATAAAACCGATCCGTTAAAAGCAGATACCGACGGCGGTACAGTACTTGACGGTAAAGAAGTTGAAAACGGAACCAATCCTCTCGATCCAAGCGATGATGTTGCACCAAAAGTTGTTGAGAAAGAATTGTCATTTGATAACATTCTTTTCGGTTTCGATAAATCCAAATTGACAAAAGAATCACAAGAAACACTTGATGCTATTTATGATGCTTTGAATAAATACAGCGAAGCAAAAATTACATTAAGCGGTCATACTGATTCTATCGGTTCGGAAAATTACAACGTAAAACTTTCCGAAAAGAGAGCAAATGTTGCGAAAGAATATCTTGTTAAGAAAGGATTAAATGCAGACTTAATTAACGTTGAATGGCTCGGCGAAAGTAAACCGGTAGTTCCAAATGATACACCTGCCGATAGGGCCAAGAACAGAAGAACCGAAGTAAAAGCAAAAGTTATTGAAAAGAATTAATTTTAGAACCACCCAATAACAAAAAGGGCTTGCCTCGGCAAGCCCTTTTTTGTGTCTATGAAATCGAAAAATATTATTTAAGCAAATTCATTTTTCCAACAGTTTTATGATGGCCGCATTTAACTTCATAAAAATAAATACCGCTTGAAACATATTGGGAATATGAATTCTTGCCGTCCCATTTTGTTAAATAAATACCGGGCTGAATATTGCCGGAAAAAATTTTGTTAATTAATTCGCCCTGAATGTTATAAATGTTTATTTCTACAAAAGATTCTTCTAAACCGGCAGGTATCGTAAAACTAATTATTGTTTCTGCATTAAAAGGATTAGGATAATTCTGCGCAATTATGTGAGAATCATTAATCTTGTTTTTTTCGCCGTATTCCTCTTTAATATCCGTAAATAACATCGCTCCTTCCGGTTTCATATTTCCGTCTTTATCTGCTAAATACGAATTTACCCATGATGGCCGGAAAGAATCAGTTAAATATTCATTTTGCCAATCTTCATCAGATAATCTCTTAAAGTTTGTTGTCGTGTATTCATAATAACTTGAAACCGATCCGACAAATGCAACGTCACCAACACCAGGAAGATTTGCGTTGATGACGCAAAGATTTCTGTCCCCGGTTCCGGCATGTTTTACCCAGCCGACAATCGAGCCAAATTCATCACTTGCAGAAGTATGGTAATCAGCAACAATATTATCATTAAAATTAATCTCCCCAATTGTATAATCTTTGTAAATAAGTCTATAATACCATCCGCTAATCGGGCCGCCACAGCCGGGAGTATCAACTACAACATGTTGTAAAAATATTTTTTCCTCATCAGAAAATTCTATTTGATTTAATTCTTTATTAGCGATTGACTCCAGTGTATCCATACAATTAATGAAATAGTTAAAATGGTCAATTTCTCTTTCGAGATTAAGTGAAAGATTGCTAAACTTATCAATAGTTTTTTGTGAAAGTATTTTTAACGAATTGTAGAATTGCGGTACAGGTTCAACATATCCATACGGGTATGAACAAACAACAATACCTGAATAAGATTGCTTTGCATACAGAATATTATCGTGGCGCAATTCAGTCCATGATGCAGCTTGTGTATTTAATGTTTTCTGCCACCATGCGGCAGTCTGCATAAATTGCGGTAAAGTACTTCTGTCTTCGGGAGGATTAAGAGATTTAATTGAATTCAACCACGAGTTATAAATTGAAGAATGCCAAAAATCTTCGCCGTATGAATCTATGAGGAATTTTAACGAAGCAAGATTTGAAGAATATTTATACTTGTTAAGTTCGTCAACAAGTAGTTGTGCTGCGGAGGAATTGCCGAGCGAAAATAACATATCGAGCATTTGCGGAAGCATCCTTGGAATCTTAACGCCTTCATAGTTTATTCTATCAAATGTAACGTTGTTTGTTATATAAGAATCAATCACAAATCTTTGTCCGAACAACAAAAATGCCGAAGCGGGTTTAATTGCATCCGGACTGTAAGGATCGCTCATTAATAATTGGGATAATATCTTTTGCGACGAATACGGTTTCGTAATTAAAGTATCTTGAAATTCTTTAACCTTATTTGTATCAAGTAAAACCGAAGCATTGGAAATTTCAACACTTTCAAAAATAGAATTGACTTGAGGAAGAGTAACGTTATCCTGCTCGCCAACGAACGAAGAAATTACTTTTTCGAATTCATCAAATGTGTTTTGGGAATTTGATATTTCAATCAGTTCACCTAATAATCTCGAAATTATAATTTGTCTTTGAATATCTTTTGTACTGGGTTTGTTCTCCTCGCCGGAAACCGGCGCAATTAAATACAACTCGGCTTTTCCAAGCCAAATCATAGCTTTAAAATATGCAGCAAGTTCAGGGAAATTTTCATCCGCATAATGCCCCCTAACCTTAAACTGACTGTAATCATATTTTCTTGCAACATCGCTGAAAAACGGTTCTTCAACCGGTTGTAGATTTTCTATATTCTTCAATATCCTGGTTAGATTTTCATCATTTTCATCATAATAAGGAAATGAATTATTATCAAGCAGACTTCTCGGTACAGATAAATAAAGATCAACATCCATAAGCATTTGCTGCATATCGGGATTATTAAGGTACTTATTCCTAAGAAGTTGAAAATTACTTTCCATGTTATTTAACATTTCAGTCAACTTTGGAATTAAGTATCGAACTTCAACTCCTTTCAGAATCAAATCATAAGATTTGTGGAACGCATTCAGTATTGCATCTGATGAAATATAAACCGGCAAATCCTTATGATAAATATCCAGAAACATATATGTGAAATCCACATAATTAATTCTTTCGGTAACAACAAATCCGTTTTGTTTTAACAGCGTATGTTCATCATTTGTGAGATTGTATTTAATCTTAACTGAATCGAGATAAAGCGCATTATCATTAAATTCGGTAATTCTTTTCTGAAACTCCCCGGCGCTGTACATATCTAATAACTGTCCGGAAGATAAATTGCTGTTCGATTCTAAAAACGATTTGTAATTCTGAAGATTAAAATTTGTTGACTGAGGTTTTACATAAACTGTAACAAAAAATGAAAAGATCGACACAAGAGTAAATATATTTTTCATATAGCCCCCGCTATTGTTAATCGAGAGTAATCACAAATACCATACCCAATAAAAACATATCAATGAAACATAGAACAAGTTTGAAGTGCGAAATTATTTCGTTTGGTACGAAAATAATCCGTTAATAATAATAATCAATAGAAAAATTACTCCAGTCCTACCTTCTTCATTAATTTGTGGAAACGCGGGTCGTTATGAATATCTTTCCAATAAATATTCCGCATAAATATTAACGCACCGCTTCTTTCTTCATAAGCAAGATCAAGATATTCAAACACTTTATCATATTCTTTCAATCCGACATAAATAACAGCGAAATCAAAGTTTAACGAAACATCCGGTTCAATTGTTTTTCTTAATTTAAGTTTGGCAATACACTCCAAAGCTTCGTCCGTTCTACCAGTGACAGCGTATAAATAACCGAGTGGAGTAATTCCTTTTAAAACATTTTCGGTCTGAAGTTGAACTTCTTTGAATATTTCAAAAGCTTCTTCATAATTTTTGGTTAAAATATTCAGCCAGCCCAAACCATACAACGCATTTCTAAAAGTAGGGTCAAAATCCAAAACTTTTTCGTAAAGTTCGCGCGCTTCATCAAATCTTTCAAGATTGAGACAGATATCGGCATAATATTCCATTACAGGAACTGAAAGCGGGTCAAGTTCAGCAGCTTTTTGAATTGCTTTTAATGCATCATCGTGCCTGTTGTTCGCCGTTAAATACATTGCATAATAATGATGCGCAGTGCAAAAATTAGGGTTTATCTCCAAAGCTTTTTTAAATGATCTTTCAGCACCTTCCCAATCCCAATCAAAAAATATCCTTACCATGGCAATACTTAAATGAGAAATGGGATCGGTATCATCAATTGTTAATGCTTTGAATGCAAGTTCTTTGGCTTTGGGGTAAGCCGTAATGGAATTCAGATGACCAATCGCACCGAGGTAAACGTAACACCCGGATAAATGGGCATACGCGGCAGCATACCGCGGTTCCAATTCAATAGCTTTCTCAAAAAACTCAATGCCTCTTTTAACGTCATCCGAAATGAATTTGTTGAAATGATACATGCCTTTAAGGTAGTAATTATAAGCATCAATACTATTCGGTCGCGATTTAACAAGTGGTTTGGCAATTTCATGTCGCGTCAGTTTTTCACGTAAAATGTTCGCAATCTTTCGTGAGATTTCATCCTGAACTTCGAAAATATCTTCGAGATTTCTGTCGAACGAATCCGACCAAACATGATAACCGTCGATTGTGTTTATTAGCTGCGCGGTAATTCTAACTTTATTGCCTGCTTTGCGAACGCTTCCTTCTAAAACAGTATTCACGTTTAACTGCTCGCCAATTTGCCGGATGTCTAAATTTTTTCCCTTGAATGCAAATGCAGATGTTCGTGAAGTTACCTGCAGCCCTTCAACTTTAGACAAAGCATTTAATATTTCTTCGGTTATCCCGTCGCTGAAATACTCGTTTTCAGAATCCGAACTCATATTAACGAATGGAAGCACCGCAATACTTTTATACGATGTCCCGACTTTCAGTTTAATTTCATCAGGTTCGGGTACATTAAGTCCATTATTTGAAACGGCAAAAACTTCAATTGGTCGGCGAACATTTTTTAATTCGAACATTCCAATAAATCTTGTTTGGAACTCAGGATGATTTTTAATTTCGTCGAATATTTTATCGCTAATTAGAATTCCACCCGGAATGGAGAGTGATTCGATTCTTGATGCAACATTAACGCCGTCGCCGTAAACAGCATCATCTTCGTAAACAATATCGCCGATGTGCAACCCTATTCGTATGGGAATTTTGGGTTCGTTATTCATTTCTCTTTGAATTCTTATAGCACAGCGCACGGATTCGATAGCACTTCCAAAAATGCTCAAAGTGCCGTCGCCGTAATATTGTAATATTTTTCCTTGGTGAACCGGAATTTCTTTTTCAAGGATGCGGCGGTGTTTTTCACGCAGCAGAATTGCGCGGTCCTCATCCTCCTGCATAAGCGCAGTATATCCAACCATATCTGTAAACATTATAGCGGCAAGAAGCCGAATATTACCGTCGATCATTGGGTTTAATCACAATTAGAAATGAAGTTATATTAATAATTCTAAACTTAGTTTAATTAGATGTTATAACAAACCTAACAGTTCCGTTTAAAATAAAAAAGCCGCTGAGGTTAATATTATCAGCGGCTGTAAGTAACTGAAAATAAAAAATATTATTCTTCAGTATGGGCTAACCAATTACCGCCGATTGCGCTTAATTGAGTATCGCCCCAAACTTCTGCCAGCAATACAAATCCGTCGCGGGAAACGCCTGTTGCTCTAATCGAATAACGAATTTGTGTTGATTTAACAGCATCCAATAAGGTTGTGCTGACAATTACTTTCGGTTTCTTATCAAAAGGTTTAGCAAATGTAATTTCATATTCAACTAATCTTTTACCTTCGTTTGCATGAAGAGTAAATGATTTGCTTTCTGTTGAGCTATAAAAGAAAGATCCGCTTTGTACTTGTGATTGCCCGTAAGTATATACACTGGCAAATAAAACTACAGCTAATACTAACATTAATTTTTTCATTTTTCCTCCTTTTGATTAATTAATAAAGACTGTCCTCAAATACTGGTTCAAAGTTCTTAATAATTAGTCGATTTGTCAATAATAGAATTAAATATGTGATTCCATTCAAAGTGTTATAAAACCATTTATCCTAAAACTCTAATTCCGATTTCATCATCTTAAATGTCTCTTCGATGGAACGCGGCTTGTAATTTAATTCCGTTTCAGCTTTTAATGTGATCAAACCCGATTTTAACGGGCGCGGTGCAGGCTGATTCAATGATTTGGTAATAATCGGTACTATTAAATCTTTATTAAGATCGAAATAATCAGCTATTCTCAATGTAAAATCATAGCGACTTAAAACTTCCTTGCCGGCAATATTATAAATTCCTTCTTTCTTGAATTCAATTACTTTATTTACGGCAGAAACAATATCATCAACATACGTAGGATTATTTATTTGATCTGTCACAATCCTAATATTTTGCCCAGTTTTAAGAGAATTGTAAACCCATTTAACAAAATCGGGCCTGCCGTATTTTGCAGATCCGTATAAAACATTTGTTCTAAAAATTGTAAAACGGACTCCGCTAATTTTAACCGAGTTTTCACTCGCAAGTTTTGTTCTGCCGTAATAACCAAGCGGGTTCGGTTTCGCGTCTTCGGAATACGGCCCGTTCAAACCGTCAAAAATATAATCAGAAGAAATATGAATAAGATGCGCATCAACCGTCCATGAATAAAAAGCAATGTTTTCAACGCCGTTAACATTTACTTTCCATGCAGTTTCTCTTTCGCTTTCAGATTTATCAACGTTCGTATAAGCCGCAGCATTAATTACATAATCCGGGAAAAAGCCCAGTATTAATTCTCTGACTTTATTCTTTTGAGTTATATCCAAACATTTATAATCAACATTGGGAAAAAAAGATTTTTCTTCAGCCGAAGCGCACATTAATTCAACATTTGAGGAACCCGCATAGAATTCCACAAGCCGCTGCCCAAGCATTCCATTCGAGCCGACAACTAATATTCTGGTCTTTATTCTCGGTATATCATTCATTTTCTGCTATCATTATTTATTAATTCTATAATCCATTCTTTATCGAAAAGGAGATTTCCTCTGTGGAATTTGCAACAGTTATTGCGGCAGCTTTATTGGCCTTTTTTAATGATTCTTCCAAATTCCCGCCGCGAAGATATGAATAAAAAAACACCGCCCCAAAAATATCGCCGCAGCCGATTTTGTTTTTTACAATTACTTTTTCCGCTTCCAAATTTATTTGTTTAATCATATTGTCCTTTTTGTAAAATGCCGAAACTCCATTTTCACCTTTTGTAACAATTAGAATTTTTACACCGGTATTCAAAATAAATTCAGCGGCGGAATCAATTCGATAATCAACGATAGTTGTCAATTCATTTTCATTGCATTGAAGTATATCGATATTGACAAGCCATTTTTCTATATGCGGAATCGGTCGGAAATTTCTTTTCATGTTTTCATCCACACCGCGGGCAAGCGTGTGAACATCAAAATAAATAATTCCTTTATATTCATTACGAATCTTTTCAATGTTTTCAATAGAAATATCAAAACCCGTAATCATGTTAATTAATATCCCGTCAAATAAATTCCAGTTCGTTACTTTATCAAGACAAAGCTCGGACGAAATGTTTTTATATATTTCTTCTCTTTCACGGTCTTCGAAATTTCTTAGAAAAACTTCCGGCATATCATCTAATTCAAAAGTAAAATCAAGATATGCTTCTTTATAATTGGAGAATAATTCTTTGCTTTTATCATTAATCCCGGTTAAAAGATAAATTACATCCGCCTTATTTTTTACAGCATCCATTCCCGTAAAAGAATAAAATATACCGCCGGGTTTGATTAATCCGTCAATATGGTCGATTATAGAATGACCTATCAATAAAATTTTCATAAGAAAAAATTGCTTATTTTGAACTGAATCATTAATTGAATTTGTTGTTAATTAAAATAACTAACATGTTTCAGAAAAGGTAATGAAGATATTATGAAAATAGGGATTACTTGTTACCCCACTTACGGCGGAAGCGGCGTTGTGGCGACTGAACTTGGAATAGCGCTTGCGGCACAAGGTCATGAAGTTCACTTTATAAGTTATGCAATACCAAAAAGGTTAAATAGATTTGTGGAAAATATATTTTTCCATGAAGTAGAAATAAGCAACTACCCGCTTTTCGAGCATTCACTTTATACGCTCGCGTTGACGAGTAAAATGTTGGAAGTACTTGAGTATGAACAGCTTGATTTAATGCACGTACATTACGCAATTCCACATGCAATGAGCGCATACCTTGCAAAGCAGGTAAGAAAAAAAACAAACAAGGATATAAAATTTATAACAACGCTCCACGGTACGGATATTACACTTGTAGGATTAGAGCCGTCTTTCATGCCGCTTGTAAAATTCAGCATCGAGGAAAGCGACGGCGTTACAACAGTATCGCGGTTTCTAAAAGAGAAAACGTTAACAAATTACAATATCCAAAAAGATATAGAAGTTATATATAACTTTATTGATACCGACATTTACAAACCGATGAAAGATTTATGCTTTCACGAACACATTGCACCGAACGGTGAAAAAATACTTGCGCACACTTCCAATTTCCGTGCAGTTAAAAGAGTAACCGATACAATACATGTTTTGGCAAAAGTAAAAAAAGAAATACCTGCTAAACTATTGCTTATCGGCGACGGACCGGAACGCAGCGACTGCGAACGTCTTGTGCGCGAACTTGATTTACAAAAGGATGTTTTATTCCTCGGCAAGCAAGATGCGTTAATCGAACCGCTGAACGCAACTGATGTATTTTTAATGCCTTCGCAGTCCGAGAGTTTTGGTTTATCCGCACTTGAAGCAATGGCGTGCGGAAAACCCGTCGTTAGCACTTCCGTGGGCGGCTTGCCCGAATTGGTTTTACACAATGAAACCGGGTTTATAGCCGAGATTGGCGATGTAGATAGGATGGCAAAATATGCAATCGATCTTTTGACAAACGAAAAGAAGTACAATAATTTTTCTAAAAATTCGCGGGATAGGGCGGTTAATTTCTTCGATAAAAAACTTGTACTGCCAAAGTATGTGGAATACTACGAGAAGGTTTTAAATTCTTAAACTCTTCTTAAATCTAAAATCGTTGTTCCTTGTTCTTACTTCAAAAGAATTGTACACTTCTACTGAAAAAGATGATTTAAGAACAACGATTAACGAATGATGAAGTAAAAAGTTTTGGTTTGCTTATGATTTGAGATTAAAATAAACAATCAAACATGCAGCCATGCAAATCGAAAATCCTTTGCCACGAATTAACACAAACCTTTACTTTTTCTCACTACTCATTACTGCCTACTGTTTCCTATCTGCATCCTCACAGCTTTTCTGCCTATGCTGCTGTATGAGAATCCCATCTCATTCATTTTATCGGGGTCGTAAATATTTCTTCCGTCAAAAAT
>CAZRMG010000030.1:12772-13999 GCA_964601095.1 uncultured Melioribacteraceae bacterium
TTAAGACGCACTTTTATTTCATCGAAATCGGGATTTCTGAATTCATTCCACTCAGTTAAAATTAACAACGCATCTGCGTTGTCAAGCGCATCATATTGGTCGTTTGTATAAGTCAAAATATCTTTAAGATAAAACTTGGATGTTTCCATCGCGGCAGGATCATAACCAATTACTTGGGCGCCGAGTTTCACTAATTCCTTAACAATCACAATCGAAGGTGCTTCACGCATGTCGTCGGTGTTCGGTTTAAAAGCCAAACCCCAAACAGCAAAACACTTGCCCTTAATATCATTCCCAAAATGTTTAAGTATTTTTTTAACGATTACTAATTTTTGATTTTTGTTCGCTTCATCAACTACTTTCAAAATCTTCATAGGCGAATTAAAATCATCCGAGGTTTTAATAAGTGCATTCACATCTTTTGGAAAACAAGAACCGCCGTAACCAATTCCCGGGAATAAGAATCTTTTACCGATTCTCGTATCGGCTCCCATTCCTTTACGAACCATTTCAACATTAGCACCGGCGGATTCGCAAAAATTTGCAAGTTCATTCATATATGTTATACGCATTGCGAGATACGAATTGGCCGCATATTTAGTTACTTCCGAGCTTTCAGGATCCATTTCAAATATAGGGTTGCCCTGCCGTACAAACGGCTCGTATAACGCACGCATTTTATCAAAAACAGGTTTTGTTTTAGCACCGTAAACTATTCTATCCGGTTTCATAAAATCGTCGACAGCAAATCCTTCGCGAAGAAATTCCGGGTTGGATACAACTTCAAAATTTTTCAAACCGCGTTTTTCAAATATCTTTGTAACCTCTCTCGATGTTCCAACAGGCACTGTGCTCTTGTTAACTATAATTTTCAAATCATCTGTTTTAGATTCTTTCAGAATTTTTGCTATTTCATCGGAAACAGAAAAAACATACTTAAGATCTGCGGAGCCGTCCTCGCCCTGCGGAGTTGGGAGACATAAAAATATAATTTCACATTCCAGCACTGCTTTTTTCAAATCATCTGTAAATTCAAGGCGTTCCTTTTGAATATTTCTATGAAAAAGGATTTCCAAACCGGGTTCGTAAATCGGGACAATTCCTTCACGCAATTTTTTCAGTTTGTTTTGATCATTATCAACACAAACAACATGATTACCCATTTCGGCAAAACATGTTCCGCTTACAAGTCCGACATAACCAGTACCGATAACCGCGAGATTCATT
>CAZRMG010000031.1:0-13993 GCA_964601095.1 uncultured Melioribacteraceae bacterium
TGATTTTAAATTTGATGAAAAACGAAGCGACAAGTGGGATTATTCAAACGGATCACCGCGTAAATATTATCGCGCAAAAGGATCTTTTAACGGAGGCAAAAATAAGGTGATTATCAAAACCATTAACGGGACAGTTACACTATTGAAGAGTTAGTTTTTTGTATACAAGATTTCACAAACTTTGTATAGAATAAATAAGGAGTGCTATCAATGGAAAAAAGTAATAGCATTAAATCTGTTGCTTTTGCTGTTGTTAAAGTAATTATCCTTATTCTTGTAATAATAATAGCTCAAAGAATAGCATTAATTCCACTTTCACTTATTTCACAAACCTACTGGTCTCACCTCGATGGACGTGGTTTAAATGAGCCATGGTTCCTTACTTCAAGTATTACAATATTTTTAGCATCGCTGCTTGTTGTGTTTTTGTATTTGAAATATATTGATAAAAAGAAGTGGTCTTATATCCGGTTAACTTTCGATAGATATGCAAAATATTTTAATACAGGTGTTGCAATTTCCTTTGTTGTTATAATTCTTTTTACACTATTCAATGTAGTTATAGGAAATACACAATTAATATTGAACTATAGCTCCCTTTTTAATGTACTATTTTATTTCGTTATTCTCTTCATAGGTATATTATCTATTGTAGTGTACGAAGAAATTGTTTATCGCGGTTATATCTTAAAAACAGTTGAAAATCATTTCGGCTTAATAACCGCAATAATTATTAGTTCGTTATTATTTAGCGCTGCACATTTGTTAAGAGCCGATGCTTCTATACTTTCTTTCGTTAATATTTTCCTTGCCGGCGTTTTCTTATCAACTATTTGCATCCACTTCAACAGTTTATGGGCTTCTATTGGATTTCATTTCGGATGGAATTACTTTTTATGGCTATTCAATTATCCCGTTAGCGGCAACAGATATACTAACCCAATATTAATCCTTAAGTATAATGAATACAATTTATTTTCCGGTTCGGAGTTCGGACCCGAAGATTCAATAATATTAACAATTTTATTGGCGCTTCTAATTGCTTACTCGTTATATAAGTATAAACGAAAAGAAAAAGCAGATGCCAATTAAAAATTTTAATACAATAAAAAAGTCAAAGTACTTTATGAAATTCAACATCTGTAAAATAAAGTTGTTATCAAAACCATTAACGGGAAAGCTACTTTAAGAAAAGTTGATTTGTAGCTAGTTGTACTAGTCGTCTTTGAATCTAATAACCCGGGCCTTTAAATAATGACTAATACTATTATTCATTTATTACTTTGTACAGAAAATTATTTACACATCTTCTGATAATGGACATGTTTAGCAGAATTTGCTGCGACCCTCTCAAATAAAAATATGTTCTCCTTCATAAACTGTTTCATCAAACAGTTCGTTTTCTTTTCTACTTATCTTAGAATGCCTTACATATTGGTTTCTTTGTTCAATTATTTTTACCGAGGAACTGTAGAAGTTATATTTTTTGAATAAATTGTTTTTTATCATTTCTATTAAATTAATTCGATAGTCATATGAATTCTTAAATCTTTCGTTAGTATTTTTACCACGGGACTCATCTTGTTCTGTAAATAAAATATTATCAATAACGTCAATAATATCTTCTACAAAGATTGTATCCAATCCATCAATTTCTACAACAATCTTTATCGGTGCATCAATATTGGTTTTAAAATATTCATTTATTACTAAAGAATGATTTACCGGGATTTCCACCCGATATCTTTTTCTGCATTTAAAAAGCGTAGTTACTTCGAAAGTGTAAGTGCATATTAATTTTTCAACAATGCTTTTGCCGGAGGATGAAAAGTTTCGTTTGATGAAATACGGATAGTGAAAATCTATTGTTGCTGTTAGCGCGTCTATCGAATTCAGATAATCGATAATTTTAGTGCTCAGCTGGTTTAACCCGATATAACTTTGCGTATTGTTAACAATTCCAAGAATGTTATCTGAGAAATCCTTTTCATACTTGTCGCTGACTTTAGCATTAACACAAATCTTTGTGATTGTTTCTTCACCTTCATAATTTGGTTTGGAAGCGACCCTGATAGGAAAAAAATAGTTGTCTATACATACGTCAACAAGAAAAGTTTCTTCGGCTTTCATAATCCATTCCTTCTAAAAGTTTGTAAATTTTTAGTATCTAAAAAGTATTTCTTGGCTAATAGACAAAATAGTACTTTAACAAGAAACAAGAATAAAACTGACAGCAATATTTCAAACACATCAGGACCCAACTTTCACTTGTGTAAAAAATATTTCAAGATTTCATCTTCTATTTTTTCATAATATTTGCTTGCTTTTTCTTCCTCACCGCGAATTTTATAAAGTCTATATAAATCGGCGTTGCGTAAATCATTATCCAATTCGAACTGGTAAAATTTCTTAATAGCAATGATTCGCCCAGGTATCATTTTACTTAAAACATTTAACTCATCTTGCGATATATTGTGCTCATAAATCGTTTCCATGCTACCCTCCGTTTCATTATAAATTATTCAACAATCACATTATCAATCATAAACACTATACAACTGCATTTACAGGCTCAGGTTGATTTATAATCTTCAAAACCTTCAATTTTCTGATGCCTGCCGGAACTTCCCACTCTATCATGTCACCAACCTTGTAGCCGAGTAAAGCTGTACCAATAGGAGCGAGTATTGAAATCTTATTTTCGTTGCTATTAGCGTGTTCTGGATATACTAAAGTGTATGTGAATTCCAAACCGGTATCCATATCTTTAACCTTAACAGTTGAATTCATCATTATAACATCTTTTGTGCTTTTCTCATCTTGAATTATTTCAGCTCGTTCTAATTCCTCCAATAGATCCCTTAGGGTTTTTAAATCCCTATTTCTGAATCCGATTGTAGTATTGAATAGTCCTTTTAGTCTGGCTTTATCGTTTTCCGTTATAAATATTTTTCGTTTTTCCATTTCTTCCTCATTCGGTAGTTAAATAATTGTAATGTCTTATTGAACAAATTCCTATTTCCGCGCCCCATGCACAAATCCTTTGGTTGGTGATGCTGGCTGAACATTCACAAATCCATCTGGGTCAATTCGAGCGACTAATTCTTTTATATTTCTTAATCTTCTTTTGTTGATTATTGAGTATATGATTGACACTTCACCTTCAATTCCATTACCCGGTAATACTGTTAAACCATAATTGTTGCTTTTTAGTAATTCGACAATTGGAACCGTTTTGTTTTTCGAAATTATATTTACCTGAATGTATCCGATGCCAATTTTGTGTTCAACGGTTACTCCCAATATTGTCCCCAATCCAAAACCGGCAGCATATCCAAAAAGATTAAATATATTGTCCATGTGTTCCACAATGTATTTCATTGCGAATATCCATATTAATACTTCTACAAAACCTACAAGTCCCGCATGGTACTTTTTGGACTGTATTACCAAAATTGTTCTTAATGTACCTAAAGTAACATCGCATACCCGCAATAACATTATTATAAATGCACTTATTAATATTTCCATATCATTTTCAGTTTTATCTTAAAAGTAATTCGTCAAGTTTTCTTTTTTCTCGTTTTAACCTCTTTTCTTCTTTACGCTCTTTCATAGTTTTTTCCGGTCTCTTTTTTATTTGAAGCTTTTTAACATTTTTGTTCGTAGTCATTTTTACACTCTCGTTTGTTAATAAATGCTTAATCCTTTTTAACGTAGAAAAATTTTTAGGTTATTCGTTTTTCATCAAGTAAATGAGTTTATGTATTATCGCAAAAAGGAGGCCAAAAAAAATGATTGAATTTGCTGATTTGTTACATGATTGTTATGTTGTTTAGTGAAAATAGTTGCATGATTGCAGCCGCAAAATAAAATTGGTTTCAATTGTGCAACTTATTATATCTGAGTTTATGTTTATTAGGTTGAATTTATAAGCCTTACCAAAATTGTTTATTTTAGTTCAATAATACCAACATTAAGAAGTTTTATGGAAGAGAGAGATAATTCAAGATATTTTGCTCCTGACGGAATTATCGCCGTCAACAGGGAAAATAGAATAATTGTATTTAACGATGCCGCAAGCAGAATAACAGGATTTGATGCAAAGAGTATTTTATCAAACAAGATAGAATCTTTATTCCCGGATAGTTCCGAGGTTGACAACTACATCCTTCAAAGTTTATCAACTGGAGAAATATTCACAAATGTTAGTTTAACAATACGTTGTGCTGATAATAGTCATTTAAAGGTTACCGCTACTGTTACGCCATTAACTCAGCCCTCGCAAGGAGTTATTGGAATTCTTATTGCCTTTCGAAATACAATGGAAACATTATCTCTTTACAACGCGCTTGATGAAAAAAACAAAGAAATTATTGAAGAAAAAAACAAGCTAGAAACAATCTTTAACAGTCTTCTCGAAGGTACATTCACTGTTAATACTAATTGGGAAGTCACTTCGTTTAACCGCGCTGCCGAAGAAATTACGGGATATGGCGCTAAAGAAGCGCTCGGTAAAAAATATTGGGAAATTATTCCTTCGGAAAACGGCAAGGAAGATTCGCAATTAAAAGAATTTATTGCCGATCACCATTCAACGTTACTTCGAGAAACTATAATTAAAAGAAAAGATAACGGCAGAGTGCCTGTTAGAATAAATTCAGCGCCGCTTTTGGATACATCTGGGGAAAAGATTGGCAGAGTTGTAACGTTCGAGGATATAAGTGTTATCAAGAATTTATCCGATCACATTGATGAACGTTTTCATTTCAAAAATATAGTCGGCAGAAGCAAGCCGATGCTTAAAGTATTCAATTTGATGCAGAATGTAATTAATACTGACAGCACAGTTTTAATAACCGGTGAAAGTGGAACGGGTAAGGAAGTTATTGCCCGATCCATTCATCTTAATAGTGAAAGAAAATCTCAGCCCTTTATTGCAGTTAATTGCACTGCCTTTGCCGAAACTCTTTTGGAAAGTGAATTATTTGGTCATGAAAAAGGTGCTTTTACAGGTGCAATTCGTACCAAACCCGGAAGATTTGAACTTGCAGGCGAAGGTACCTTATTCTTAGATGAAATCGGTGATATTCCTCTTTCTGTGCAAGTTAAGTTGCTAAGAGTTTTGGAGAATAGACAGTTCGAAAGAGTTGGCGGCACTGATCCAATTACATTAAAAGCTAGAATTATCTCTGCTACACATAGAGATTTAATAAATGAAATTAAGGAAGGAAGATTTAGAGATGATTTGTTCTATAGGATTAATGTTATAAATATTCATCTACCCTCTCTTTCGGAGCGAGCGGAAGATATACCAAGTCTTGTAACACATTTTATGAATAATTTTAATTCAAGATTTAAAAAGGATATTCATTACATCTCGCCGAACGCACTTAAAATTCTTATAAATTATCGGTGGCCGGGCAATATCAGGGAACTTGAAAATGTTATTGAACATGCATTTGTTGTTGGCAATTCTGATGCAATTAGAACTGAGCATCTCCCGGAAAGATTTCATGCATTAAAAGAGAAATTAAAAGACGATATTGATAAGGCAGTTAGCGAAAAACCTTTTGAGAATGCAGAAAAGAAACTTATTGAATCCACATTGCAGAAATGCAACGGTAATAGGTTAAAGGCAGCTTCAATACTTGGCATTAATAAAACTACACTTTGGCGCAAAATGAAAAAACACGGACTTCTCTAATCTTATCTTGTTAAAAAAGTATTCGGCTGAACAATCTACCCTGGCTTGATTATTGACCCTTTCATAAAAAAGATGGGGCACTAATGAAAATTGCTGTTTGCGCAATAAACAATAAAGAAATTTACGTTATAGCTGATTCAATGGGTTGTGCTGATGTCTTCTTATTTTTTGATATTAACAATAAAAAAATAGTTGAAGAGATTTTATTAAATAAATACAAAAATTCTGCTAATCCAGAAATATTTTGTGCTCAGTTGATCATAAGTAAAGGAGCTAATGTTGTTGTCTGTTCTGATTTTGAGGAAGATGCAAAAAAACTCTTTATTGAAGCCAATATTAAGTTGATTGAAAATTCAAGACAAAATGTAAATAATTTTTTAAGCCGCTTTCTCGCAGGCTATTTGCGTTTGTATGATAAACAAGTATTTACATGAATATTATGTAAAAAAGAATCTGGTCCGCCACCGGTTCTTTTATTTTAACCCCAAAAATTCTATTAACCTGTTGTGCGCATCATCTGTAATTTCCACATTATACTTTTTGTAGAATTGTATAGTGGTTTCGACCGAATGAAAATAGTGCTGGCAGTTTGGACAGTTTTCGAGATGCGTTTTAATTTCAATACACTTAGGTGAGTTTAATTCCTCGCCAAGATTATCGCATATGTGCGACATTACTTCCTTGCATGAAGGTGTAGTTTTATCGATTGTTGATTTTAATTCCGTCATTTCAATCTCTCGTTTAATTCGTTTCTTAAAAAAGCACGCGCGCGGTGAAGCCGCGACTTTACAGCCGGAACAGAAAGCTCAACAATTTTCGCCGTTTCTTCAGTCGATAAACCTTCAACATCCCGAAGTAAAAAAACTATTCTGTATTCCGGCGCAAGTTTTTGAATTGCTTCATCCAATATTATTTTTAATTCTTTATTCTCGGTTACTTTTTCCGGTGTAACTTTCCAATCAGCAATGCTCGATTCGTCAATCAAAGAATCTTCATCGTCAAGAGAAGTAAAACCGTATTTATTTTCTGAACGCGCCAGCATCAAACAATGATTCGCTACAACTCTATATAGCCACGTAGATAATTTTGAATCGCCGCTGAATTGATGAATATTTTTTACCATGCTCAAAAATGTTTCCTGCATTGTATGCTCTGCACGGTCTCTATGCCTACAAATTTTAAAAGAAAAATTATAAACTGTCTGCTCGTATTGCTTTACAAGTTCCGAAAGCGCTTTACGGTCGCCTTTCTGCGCGAGTTCAATTATTTCCTGTTCTTCCATTTAGTTTGATGCCGATTTTTATTTTAGGATTCCCGAATTACTTTAACGGTTTATTATCCAAACTTTGCCAAAGATATAAACTTACAAGTGAGCAGTATGGATGCCACCTTCTTTCTTTGGCTAATTTAAATATTTTTTTCTCATCCGGTAATTTTTTCAAACCGTAATTTAACATAATACCTTTCCGTATGCCAAGATCGGAAAACGGGAGTACATCCAGTCTGCCTAGAGTAAAAATTAAAAACATATGAACTGTCCAAACGCCGATACCTTTAACCTTTGTTAATTCGGTGATAATTTCCTCGTCGGATTTAGAGCCGATTCTTTTGAGATTAATTTCTTTATCCATAATTTTTTGTGAAAGATCTTTTACATATTTTGCCTTGGCATTTGAAAGTCCGAGTGCTCTCAATTCTTCATGAGAGGAGCGGATAATATCTTCAGGTTTCGGTTTGTTGTTAAAAAATGAGAAAAACTTTTTACTAATTGAATCGGCTGCCGTAACTGAAAGTTGCTGGCCGATTATTGATCTCAACAATAAGTTGAAGTATTTCTTGTGAGGACGTAGATTGCATATGCCGTAGTTTTTTATTAATGTTGACAGCACTTTATCGTGTTTAGATAAGTGTTTGATACCTTTTAATATTTCGAGTTTCATCTAAAATACCCATAATGGAAAATCAATTATCTATAGCATTAAGTAAGAACAAATTACTCAAAAATGCCGACATTTCGAAAATCGATCTTACGAGCATTAAAGGGAAATTAATAACTGCCGGGGAGGGGGAAATTCTGTATCGCGAAGGCGATAATTCCGATTCGATTTTTTTGGTGGTTAGCGGCGAAGTTAATGTTGTTAAAAAACGTCTTTTGGGCAAAACCAAATCGTATGTTTTTGTTGAAGACGATTTTTTCGGCAACGAAGAATATTATGAGGAAACTTCGCGTACTTCCACAGCCGTTGCTTTGCGTGATTCTTACTTGATTTCATTATCTAAAGATGAAATAGAATTGCTTATAAGCCGCGAGCATCAAATTTATTTAAATCTTCGCGAGCCTGCAGAAGAAATGGAAGTTGATTTTCCGCGTATCGAGACGAAAACTACATCTTCGGAAGCAGATGCCGACATATCCCGAAACATTGGTGCGGTGAAAATTCAAAATACATTTGCGAATTCTTCCGAAGCAAAGGATGAAATTGAAAAGCCGGATGATGAATTCTTTAAATCCATTGCCGGCGTTTCGCGGGCTGAAGAGGCGAACATCATTCAGCCAAGCGACGTTCAAAATAATGAGAACGATAATTTTGAAATGATTTCTTTTGATGAAGACGAATCAAAAGCCGAAGATTTTTTTGAGAACGGAAATAATGTATTAAATGAAGACGGTATTCCGAAAGCCGAATTCGATTTAAGCGAAATGCAAAACGACCCTGAGGAGAAACAAGAAGCCGAATCATCAACTTTCGATGAATCGGTATTTCTAAATGAAGATGGAATACCAAAAGCTGAATTTGAAATTCCTGATACGGCAGAAGAATTGAAGAAGTTAGCGAATAAAACAAATGAACTTGATGATGCCTTGTTTAATATTTTAAGCGGGGGAAGCGAACAATTTGAAATTCCCAAAGCCGAACAAGAAAAAGAAAGTTTGAAAAGTTTAGAGGAAAATCCGGCTGCCGATTCTGAACAGAAAGAAGTAGTGTTGGAAAAAAGTAACAGCGAAGATTCAAGTTTTTTTGCGGCATTTGCAGATGATAAACACGAAATTTATGATGTTAACGGACGTGTTAAACCCGAAGAACTTGACGTTAGAAAAGAAGATTTTGAAAGTAAATTTGAATTAAGTGAAGAACATGAGTTTAAATTTGAGGAAGCGAAATTTTCTGAATCTCCTCAAGTTCAATATAAAGCTCAACCAAATCCCGAAGAAGAAGCAAATGCCCAGCCGTATAAAAAACATTTTGATAACGAAGACATACTTGCAGAAGCAGATGAAAAACTTCGTAAAGTTGAAAGAGGGGAGCCCGTTTCAAGATCCGATAATTGGCGAACCATTAGCGATGCTGGAGGTGAAATGAATTCAGAGCAATTACAAATGATAATTAAAGCCGCGGAGTTTGTTAATTCTACCGTTAAAATAGACGAAGTACTTGCGAATGTTGTTAAGGTTGCGACAAGTTTAACAAATGCCGACCGCGGAACTTTATTCCTTATCGATCGCGAAAAGAGCGAACTGTGGTCGCTAATAGCAATGGGAAGCGAATCGAAAGAAATTCGTTTGAAAATAGGCGAAGGTCTTGCCGGTTATGTTGCCTTAAGCGGTGATGTAATTAATATTAAAGATGTCCAAACCGATCCCCGCTTCAAATCCGATTTTGACAAAGCAAGCGGTTATAAAACTAAAAACATGCTTTGCTACCCGATAAGAAATAATAAGTACGAAATTATCGGCGTGCTGCAATTGCTTAACAGCAACAACGGTGAGTTCTCCAAACTTGATGAGAACTTTCTTAATGCCATTTCAATACATTCTGCAATCGCTCTTCAAAATGCTGCGATGGTCGATAAACTTCTTCAAACCGAACGTGTTCAATCGCTCGGTAAAATGGCAAACTTTTTAATACAGGATATTAAAAAACCTGTACTCGTAAGTAAAAGATATGCCGAGCATCTCAAAACAAAAACTCTAACTCAAGATGTTGCACAAGTAATTGATATGCTTCTTGAACAGTTGAGCCAGGTGGTTGATATAGTTCAAACAACATCAAGTTACTCGGAAGGCAAACCTGTTCTTCGCACACTGAATGTAAGTTTGAATAACACGCTTGCAGATTACGCTTCGCGCATCGCTTCGTTTGTTGAATCACGTAACTGCCAAATTATTACCGAGTACGATAAGGATGTTACTGTTAAACTAGACGTTAAAGAATTTTACCAATGCTTTGTTCACATTATAAAAAATGCATGCGACGCTATGACCGAAGGCGGTTCAATAAATGTTTATACTAAACGCGATGATAAACGGGTGAAAATCTTTTTCAAGGATAGCGGGCTCGGTATTCCCGATGGATTTAAAGACAAAATTTTCGAACCGTTTATGAGCTACGGTAAAAAGGAAGGCACCGGTCTCGGATTATCAATTACGAGAAAAGTGGTCGAAGCTCACAACGCTACAATAGATGTTCAAAGTTCGCTTGGGCAAGGCGCTTTATTTATTATTTCACTTCCGGTTGCCGCATCGTTTTAGTTTGCGGAAACATTTATTAAATCATATCTAATGAAGTTGCATTCGACACTCCGCATATCTTTATTTAAAAATGTTTGTAATTTAAAAACCGGATTGCGAGTAAATTTATATGAATCATAATCTTATCACAATACTTGGACCGACGGCAGTTGGCAAAACTCGTCTCGGTGCATTACTTGCATACAAGTTTGATGGAGAAATTATTTCAGCCGATTCGCGCCAGGTTTATATCGGTATGGATTTAGGAACCGGAAAAGACTTGGATGATTACAACGTTAATGGTAAAGTTATTCCGCATCATTTAATTAATGTTTTACAGCCGGGCGGAGAATTCAATCTCTTTTCATTCAACGAATTATTTTATAAATCCTTTAATGATATTTCTTCGCGGAATAAAACACCTTTTCTTGTCGGCGGCACCGGCTTGTATCTTCACTCCATATTAAAATCATATGAGTTGAACAAAGTTGAATTTGATAATTATACTTACGATAAACTGAACGAAGAAGATATCGATTCGCTCCGTAAAAAATTATTTGAGCTAAATCAGAATCTCCATAACACAACCGACTTGCTGATTAAAGACAGAATTATAAAAGCTATAATGATTGCCAAAAATAAATTTTCTAAAAACATAGAAGGCAAAGCATCAATCAACTCACTTGTAATTGGTGTTAATGTTGAAAGAAGTATTGTTAAAGATAGAATCACGAAAAGACTTAAACAGCGCCTCGATAACGGAATGATTGGCGAAGTGAAAAATCTAATTGATAATGGAATTACTTTTGAAAAACTTGAATTTTTTGGACTTGAGTACAAGTTTATTGCAAAATATCTAAAGAAAGAATTAACATATGATCAAATGTTCGAAAAGTTAAATACAGCAATACATCAATTTGCAAAAAGACAAATGACATGGTTCAGAAAAATGGAACGAGAAGGATTAAAAATTCATTGGATAGAAAACGCGGATTATGAAACAGCCGAAAAAATTATTTTAGAGAAGTACTTCAATGAATGAGAATCAAGCACTTCAAATATCATTACCTGTTTTTGTAAAAGCATATCTTGAAAAGTATGGTCTTTCGGGATGGAACGCTGAAACAGCAAAAGATAAAAAGTACAACAATATTGTCGTAATCCCGGCAATACATGAATATGAAAATATACTGCGACTTATTAATTCTATATCACAAATAGATAACAAATACTTGAAAGAAACGTTATTCCTGTTTGTAATTAATAATTCCGCGGAAGTAAGCGAAGAAATACAAAATGATAATCAACAATCGCTTGAATTATTTAAAAGTATTCTGCGCAAAGATTTATCAAAATATAGCATTTCAAAAGAAATAATTGAAGACGGTTTTAGTATTGGATTTATTGATGCATCTTCATCGGGGAAAGGATTACCGGAAAAAGATGCGGGCGTCGGCTTGGCAAGAAAAATCGGGATGGACATTGCATTGACTTTGTTTAATTATCAAAGCAACTCAAAAAAAATAATTATTTGTCTTGATGCCGATTGTACTGTAGAAAGAAATTATTTGACGGAAATTGTGAATGAGTGTAATAGCAAAAATATATCAGCCGGGCATGTTCAATACGAACATATTCTTCCCGAAGATGAAATAGAAAAAAAAGCTATAATATGCTATGAAATATTTTTGCGTTATTATACACTCGGTTTAAAATATGCTCAATCACAATTTGCATTTACTTTTATTGGTTCAACAATGTTTTGCGATGTGGAAAGTTATTGTATGATCGGCGGAATGAATAAAAGAAAAGCTGCCGAGGATTTTTATTTCCTTGAAAAATTGGCCAAAGTTACGACTATTCGAAAAGTTGATTCTACAAAAGTATATCCGGCGAGCAGGCCATCGTGGCGTGTACCATTCGGTACAGGTCAACGAATAAATAGATTTATTGAAAACTCCCGTGATGAATATCTTTTATATAATACGCAATCATTTATAATTCTTAAAAAATGGCTGGATGTTTTTAATGCAAATCTTATAAATGACGCAAAGGAATTGATGGCAAAGGCGGATGGAATTGATCCAAAATTATTCACCTTTTTAAAAGATAATTCTTTTGAGAATAATTGGAATCGAATACTTGAAAATTCGAAAACGAAGGGACAAATAAGCAAACAGAAAATTATGTGGTTCGACGGCTTCAAGACCATGAAGCTTATTCACTATCTTCGCGATAACGGCTACCCGCAAGTACAAATGTTTGATGCTCTAGATGAGTTATTTGAGTTAATGAATATAAAAATTGTAAATCAGAGAACGCAAGCAGTCCCGGGGATTGATACCCAAATTGAATATCTGAATTTTTTAAGAAGTATTACATAGTCATTTCTCATCAAGTCAATTCTCAAACTGTTTTGAATAAAACAACTAATGGTGAACTTTCGTATATTTTGCCCGCTTTTTAAGGGCTATTGCCGGGGCAAATGAGGAAATATGGATTTATACGACAAACTAAAATCATTAAGCGATAAATACGAAAAAATAAGCGAGCAGCTTTCGAATCCGAATATCATGTCGGATCAAGCCAAATACATTTCTTTAAGTAAGGAAAGAACTCAACTTACGCCAATTATAAATGTGTTTTATGAATATCAAACAACGTTGAATAATATAAAAGGTAACCAGGAAATAATTGATTCGTCGGATGATAAAGAACTCTCGGAAATAGCCGATTCCGAATTAAAAGAATTGAAAGAAAAAGTAATTAGTCTGGAAGAGGAATTAAAAATTCTTTTAATTCCCAAAGACCCTGATGATGATAAAAACGTAATTGTGGAAATACGCGCGGGTACGGGCGGCGAAGAAGCGGGATTATTCGCGGCGGATTTGTATAGAATGTATTCGCGTTACGCCGAAATACGCGGATGGAAAAAGGAATTGATCGATTTAAGCGATACGGGAATTGGAGGAATTAAAGAAGCAGTTTTCTTATTAACCGGCGAAAGTGTTTTTAGCGATATGAAGTTTGAAAGCGGCGTTCACCGCGTTCAACGCGTTCCGGCAACCGAAGCAAGCGGAAGAGTTCATACATCCGCGGCGTCTGTTGTTGTTATGCCGGAAGTTGAAGATGTTGAGGTAAATATCGACCCGAACGATTTAAGAATAGATGTTTACAGAAGCGGCGGCGCCGGCGGGCAAAATGTTAACAAGGTTGAAACCGCTATTAGAATCACACATATTCCAACCGGACTTGTTGTTCAATGCCAGGATGAAAGATCGCAATTGAAAAACCGGCAGAAAGCAATGAAGGTTTTAAAAGCGCGTTTGTACGATATGAAATTGAGTGAACAAAACAGCGAGATTGCAGCCCAAAGAAAATCTATGGTACGCAAAGGTGATAGAAGCGATAAAATAAGAACTTATAATTTCCCGCAGAATAGGGTTACCGACCACCGCATCGGACTTACTCTTTATAATTTATCAGAAATAATTGAAGGCGAATTGAACGAGCTGATTGAAAAACTAAAGTTGGCTGACCGTACGGAAAAACTTCAATCTACCTAAGTTGATTTTGATGTTCGTTCGTATTTTCAAGAAGACGTATTAAAAAGAATAGAACAAATCCAATCAAAGAAAGCATCAGATCTTCCTCGTCAATAATGAACTTCGTTTGATTTCCAATCAAAAATGATAAATACTTTGTTGCAACCAGAACAAATAAAAAAGCAATAAAACCAAGAATGCCGTTTTTCAAGGGATTAAAAAAATATCTGC
>CAZRMG010000032.1:0-9930 GCA_964601095.1 uncultured Melioribacteraceae bacterium
GAATCCACGCCATTGGAATATCGGCTTCAAAGCCGCCCCCGACACTTTTTATTCTACGTTCCAATCTTCCTTCAATTTTGAATCCGAGCGATTTATAAAATTCAATTGCTTTTAAATTACTTTCACGGGCAATCAATTCCACTCGCAAAATGTGCGGCATTTCGTTTTTTACTTTATCCAAAAGTTTTTCGAAAAGCATTCTCCCGATTTTCTTTCCCTGGTAACTTGGGTGTACTGCAATTGTAAGCTCGCCGAGTACGTGGGCAAATACTTTTATGCCGGAACCGTAGCAGTGAATTTCGCCGACAATATTTTCACTTTGCACATCAACGGCAATTATTATCATACCGTTATTAATGCTTTTGTTCACAAAATTTTCAACATACTCATTTGTAATTTCATCTTTGGAACGCGCAAGTCCGCCTTCAATTTCCGCTACCGATTCATAAAGTTTTTTTATCCATGCAGTATCGTTTATACTCCCGGCTTTATATTCAATTTCCATAATTTTACCAGTAATGATGCACTTCGGGTTTTATTTTTGTTTCGTAAATCTCTTTTATCTTTTTCATTGTTGATTCGGGAATTAAATCAACATCGCCGGCGGAAAAATTTTCCTCGGCTTGTTTTGGATTTTTTGCGCCTGGGATTGCACATGTTACTGCCGCATTCATCAAAATCCATTTCAATGCAAATTGGGTCATGCTGATTCCCTGCGGAACGAGCGGACGAAGTTCTTCAACTATTTCCAAACTTAAATTGTAATCAACGCCCGAAAAAGTTTCGCCGCGGTCAAATGCTTCGCCGTGTCGGTTGAACAATCTATGATCATCGTTTTCGAATGAAGTTCTCTTTGTCATTTTACCGGTTAACATTCCGGATGAGAGCGGCAGCCGCGCGAGAATGCCGACTTTCTTTTTCATGGCTTCAACAAAAAACAAATCAGCCGGTCTCTGCCTGAAAATGTTGTAAATAATTTGAACGGTTTGAACGTTCGGGTATTCAATTGCCTTCAATGCTTCTTCAACTTTTTCAACGCTTACACCATAAAATTTTATTTTACCATCTTTAATCATATCGTCCAAAACCCCAAATGTTTCGGGCATATAATAAACTTCCGTCGGCGGGCAATGGAGCTGCAGCAAATCTATTGTATCTGCCTGTAAATTCTTCAAACTTCTTTCAACAAAAGCGGTAAGATTTTTTTTATTGTAACCAGCTGCAACATGAGGATCAAGTCTTCTTCCGGCTTTTGTTGCAATATAAAATTCTTCTTTTCTTTCTTTCTTCAATTTTGCGAGAAGCGATTCGCTGCGTCCATCGCCGTAAACATCTGCGGTATCAAAAAAATTAACGCCCATATCCAAAGCTTTATTTAAAGCAGAAAGAGAATCTTTATCATCGACAGAACCCCACGCGCTCCCGATAGCCCATGCACCAAAACTGATTTCGGATACTTTCCAGCCTGTTCTTCCAAGTTCACGGTATTTCATTTTTTATACTCCTAAATTTATTTCTATTATAAAAATAATAAACGATACAATTATAATTTGTTATTGTGTTGTTGAAGAAAATTTTTAACAGTTTCAAAATCCGGTAAAGCAGTTCTTCCGCCGATTTTTGTTGAATTTATTGCCGCAACTGCACTCGCAATTTTCATTGTTTGGAACAAATCATAATTATTGCAAAGCCCGAACAAGAAAGCGCCGTGAAAACTATCGCCGCAACCGGTTGTATCGATTGTATTTTCAACCAAAAATGCTTTTTGATGATGGCAATTTATTTCCTTCGTGAATAAATAACCCCCGTTCGTTCCATCGGTAATTACAACTATTTCGGAGCCAGATTTTAAAAAACTATTTGCCGATTCGCTTATACTTTCTGTTCTCGAAAAAGAAAAAGCAAAATCCTTTGCGACAATACAAATATCGACAAAAGGAATAATCGTTTTTAATTCTTCTCTATAGCGATGCGATCCTCCATCAAAAGAAATCATTGTGCCTGTAGTTTTTGCAATTTTACATGCTTGTAAACATGCATCCAAATGCCTTCCGTTGATGTGAATATATTTCGATTTAGAAATCATCTCTTCTGTAATATCAGTTGGCGAAACTTCCGGTGCATTGCCCGGTGAAAAAATAATTGTACGTGCGCCGTCTTTTTTGCAGACAAGTATTGTAGCCGATGAAGTTGTGTGGTTATCCCAGACTTTAATTAATTCTGAATTTACATTTTCATTTTTGTACTCCTCAACAACATGTTTACCGATCCAATCATCACCCACATTATCTATCATCATTACATTTGAGCCGAGGCGAGCGAGAGCAACAATAGCTGTGGCTACCGGTCCGCCGCCTTGAACAATGTTTTCGTAAGATTTCTGAACTTCTTCCTCGGCGGGAAAATGATCAACAACATTAATAATATCAATTGTTGATGCACCGATACCGATTACGTCATACTTTTTTTTCATCATTTCACATTATAAATTAAACGCGAAACAAATTAACAACACAAACGCATAAGCCGCAAGATTTCGTTTTTAGTCACTTTTAAAAACGATTTAATTGAATCTCCGCTTTCATACAGTTATTTTCATACACGTTGATTATACATACCAATAAAAATATATCAAATAAACAGAACGGATTTATATATGAAAAACATAAAACTTATTTCGTGGAATGTTAACGGCATTCGCGCTGTACTTAAAAAAGGATTTTTAGAGTGGTTTAAAGAAGTCAATCCCGACATTCTTTGCATCCAAGAAACAAAAGCATGGGAAGAACAACTGCCGGATGAATTAATAAATGTACCGGGTTATCATTCATATTTCTGCCAGGGAGTTAAAAAGGGATACAGCGGAACTGCAATTTACACGAAAGAAAAACCTTTGAGCGTTGAACGCGGCTTTGGAATAGAAAAATATGATAACGAAGGAAGAATTTTAATCGCCGAGTACAATGAGTTTACTTTGTTCAATATTTATTACCCGAACGGAAAGCAGTCGCAAGAACGGCTTGATTATAAAATGGGATTTTATAAAGCTTTCCAGGATTATGCAAACAAACTCAAATCAAATGGGAAAAAATTAATTATCTGCGGAGATGTAAATACGGCTCACAAAGAAATTGATTTAGCACGTCCGAAGGAAAACTCGAAAGTATCGGGATTTCTTCCCGAAGAGCGTGAATGGATTGACGGATTTTTAGCCGACGGTTATATTGATACTTTGAGAATGTTTACAGACAAAGGTGAAATTTACACGTGGTGGGATCAAGTTACGCGCGCGCGCGAAAGGAATGTCGGCTGGAGAATCGATTATTTTTATATCACGGAAAATTTAAAAGATAATGTTATTAATGCATTCACGATGGCGGGTGTAATGGGTTCGGATCATTGCCCAGTTGGGATTGATTTAAAAATATAGAATATAATGGAACGCGGATATTTATGATCTTTTATTATTAATCATGATTTTTCATAATCGATCATAATTAATCTGCGTTCCATTTAATCCTACTTATAAAGAATAATTAAAACGGATCCGCCAATCATAAGAATTGAACCCACCAATCTGTTAATAATATTTTTTTCGCTAAAATATTTATAACCAAGAAATACGCTTACAATTGCAGACGTTTGAAACAGCGCGAGAGCATAACTAACCTGCATGTTTTCGAATACCAATAAAGTTGTAAACTGCATTGCCGCGGTAGTAATAAAAAGAAGCAAGTACAATTTTTTGTTATTCATAATACTTTTTAAAAGAGAAAGATCATTTTTTCTTTTAATGAAAGGCAACAACATCAGCGACACAAAAAAACCGGCGGCACACCATACAACCATTGAAATTAATGGCGTAGAATAAGTCAATGCTTTTTTAAGAAATACCGCTTCAACGCCCGACAAAAACAAAGCTGCGAAGCGGTATTGAATACCTTTATCTAAGAAGAAAATTTTTATTCTTCCTCTCAACTTTGACGACGAATTATTTTCAACAACAAAATAACTTCCGCCTAAAATTAATCCTATGCCAAGCAGTCCCATAATACTTGGAATTTCACTCAGCATAATAATTCCGAATACCATTCCCACAAGCGGCTTGTAAGAATTAATCGGGCCAAGCAATGATAAATCAGAACAACTAAGAGCTTTTACAAGAAACGCGTTGCTCGATACCGCAAACACAGCGCACAAAAGCATATAAATAAAATATTCTACCGGCAGTCCCGCATCAAACAACTTGGGGTATAATGGTATTGCGGCAATTGATAAAAACAAGAATGTTACAAATATTATGAACAGGGGATTATCTTTTTGGGCTACCAGTTTTTTTTGAAACAGGTTTGATAAAGGATTGGATAAAATTCTAATAAGAACAAAAAGAATGATTTGCATATAACTATAAACCGTATCCCAATCCAAACTTTATAATTGTTTGTTCGCGCCAACTATCAGAAAATAGATGACTATCAGCCAAAGACAAGTTTAAATGAAAGTGAGAGTAATTAATTTTAACTCCGGCGGTCAGAAATAAAGCATCTATATTTTCATCAATGCGAAATAATCTGTTTATTGAATCGTCTTTATAACTTCTTGTGGAATTATAGAATCCCACTGATAAATTAATGAGATTGATCGGTGTGTAAATCACGCTTCCTGTAAAATTAAGTTGATTGCTTAATCCGTCGTTTGAAGAATTCCAAAATATCAACGATGTTCCCGCAAGGAATCCAAACTCATTATTTAATTCATAATAAGAATCCAAAACAAGTTTCGAAGGAATTTTTCCTGTTAACGCAAATGATGAAGCAACTATTCTATAGTATGTATCATTCGGTTGAACCGGGTTTGTGTAATTATCATAATTTGGTTCAACTCTTTTTGAAAAACTTATTCCGCTTTCATAGAATAGTCCGAATCCCAATTTTCTGTTTTGATCAAGATTAAAATAATAACCGATACCCACAGCAGCATTATAACAAAACACTTTTCCCTCAATACTTACTTGATCCAATTTCTCATAGTAATCGAGTACATTTCTGTTCAATCTTATTCCTAAATTAATTTCGTCCCCGTTTTCAATTATATCTTGAAGTGAATAGGAAAGAGTAATTCCGTAGCTAAATACTGTTGATTCAAATACCGGTGTAAAAGTATGCCCTGTGCCGTCGGGATTCTCAACAGTTGTAATTGGTATTTCGCCAATATCCATGCGTGCATTGTATGATTGCCCGAATCCTAATCCGATTTTAAAATTATCAAATGAATATGCGAATCCAAATGTTTGCGGGTAATTGTTTTTAATTCTTGAATAACCTATGCCCGCAATGTATGCTTCTTTAATATCCGAAAATGTTTGATAAGCAAGTCCCAATGACAATCCGTTAAAATTGCTCAACGAAGACGGATTTAATGAATAGATATTCTCTATATCATTAACGATACCTGAACTACCGCGACTGTTTAGCATTCCGTTATTAAATCCTTGTATAAGAACCAAGGTTTGCTGTTCAGGTACGGTTTGCGGATAAACGAATAAAAACGGAAACAGCAGCAACAATAACACTAATACTAAAGATCTTTTCATGGCACCCCACAGAATTAAGTTTACACAAGTATTTTTAATATATTATTCCCGCTTTGTCTTTATATAAAGATAAAACTTGGCGGGATTTTTCATGACAAACTTTTTCTACAACATCGATACCACGTTTTTTGTACTCTTCAACCCAATTAGGATGAACGGGTCCCTCGTCGAAACCCACTAAGCTTTCAACATCTTCTTTTGATGCGCCGTAAACTAGAGTTTTTATACCCGACCATACAATGGCGCCGGTACACATTGCACACGGCTGGGCGCTGGAGACAAGAATATGTTTTCCTTCATCAAGTTTGAACTGCTTTAATTTTTCCTGAGCCATTATTATAGCAACAACTTCGGCGTGTGCAGGTGAACAATTTTGTTCAACAACAAGATTCACCCCGACTGAAATTATTTCAGATGTTTCGTTATTAAAAACAGCGGCGGCAAAAGGACCGCCGGTGCCGTGCTCAATATTCTTAATTGCAACATCTAAAACAAAATCTGTCTTTGCTTCGAGAGAATTATATGTTTTTGTGAAATCAATTTCATTCTTAATCCACTCGGGAAGATAAAGTGTTTTGGCATATGTTATATTCATATCTGTTATACCTGATCTTTTCTTAATTTTTTTTTCTAGTACTATAAAAATTATTTTTCGATTATTTATCAGCCGTTAAGATACTCAACTGCTTCGTGAGCGTTGTGCGAATAGAAATCGGCACCGATGGTTTTACAAAAGTTATGAGTTATAGGTGCGCCGCCGATTAAAACTTTAATATCGGGATATGATGTTTTGATTGCTTTAACGCTGTTTTCCATATTCTTCATTGTTGTTGTTAACAGTGCAGAAAGTCCAACCGAACAACCGGGATTGTTGGCTATAGTATCAAGAAATTTATTTGTTGAAACATCAACGCCAAGATCTATTACTTCATAACCGCCGCCTGTTATAATCATCGATACAAGATTTTTACCGATGTCGTGCAAATCACCGGCAACAGTTCCAATAACAAACTTGCCTTTGCGCTGCACTTCACCCGATTCCAAAAAGGGTTTAATATGTTTCAGCACGGCATTCATAGCACTTGCCGATACAACAAGATTTGTTACGAAAGCCCTGTTCTCGCTGAATTCTTTTCCAATTCTATCCATTCCAAGCATGCAACCTTCCAACAAAACATTCGGATGAACACCACTTTTCAATGCTTCCGCCGCTGTCTCGTCGGCGCCGTCCTGTCCTTTTAATTCAGGGGGAAATGGTGTTGATTTGTTAACCTTTCCTTTTGCAACGCATACTGCAATTTTTTCGATGTACTCTTGCATAATACTTCCCTCTAATTTATTGTACTTAAACCTGCTTCTTTTATTATAGTCGGAGTAATACTTTCCCACATCACAGGCATTAAATGAATTCCGCGCACGCCTGTTATTTGCTTTAATGTATTTATCATTTCAACGGCAATTTTAACGCCTTCTTCTTTTTGATCATTCGAACTTTTTATTCTATTAATATACTCGTCGCTAATTCTAATGCCGGGTACTTCTTCTTTCATTTTAATAAGCATTTTAGCAGAATGAATTGGGAGAACGCCTGCAAGTATTGCAACTTTTTTATGAATACCTATTTCAACAATTTTTTCCATCCATTTAGAAAACAATTCAATATCGAAAACAGGTTGTGTTTGAATGAATTTAGCTCCCGCTTCAATTTTTTTGTGCAAACGTATTAAACGCATTTCGAAAGGAACAGCGAAGGGATTTTCTGCCGCACCGATTACAAACTCCGGCGCTTTTTTCATTTCATGATCGGAAAGTAAAAAGCCGTTATTCATTTTCGCAACGGTTGCAACAAGTTGAATGGAATCAAGATCGAATACGCCTTTTGCCTCGGGCTGATTGCCAAATTTCTGATGATCGCCTGTAAGACAAAGAACATTTTTTATTCCCAAAGCAGCGGCGCCTAAAAGATCACTTTGAATTGCCAACCGATTGCGGTCGCGGCAGGTCATCTGCATAATCGGTTCAATACCCTCTTCCAACAATATTTTTGCAGAAGCGATACTCGACAACCTTACAATTGCCGTTTGATTATCGGTTATATTTACGGCATCAACAAAACCTTTAAAATGTTTTGCTTTATCGCGAATAACATTTCCATCGCAGCTTTGCGGCGGCCCGATTTCACCGCAAACAATAAATTGATTTGATTCAATTTTGTCTTTTAACGACATCCGTCAAAATATCCTTAACTTTTTGTTTGTCGTTCCTTACGAACCATATTGGCGCTTCAATTCTTTTTTTGAAAACATTCAGCCAAGCTGATGTTTTTTCCAAATTCCAATTATGGATTCTTTTAAAATCATATAACAAACTTAACCTGTTCAGCAATTTTGAACGGTAATATATTTTATACCATACGCATTTTTTATCGGGAAATACTTCACACGAACCGTCCGCACCGGTCCCGCCGCATGGACCGTTACGCAAACGTTTAGGACAATTTTGACTGCAAATAAAAGCAGTTGAAGATAGAATACATTCCCCGCAGTGTTGGCATTTGAAAAGAGGTACTTTAATTACATCTTCAAAAAAAAGTAAAATCCGCGAAGCTTTTCTTTCTTTTGAATTTATCGGCGGTTTATTTTTTGTTGCTATATCTCTAATCAAAGGAAATTCCCAACTCAAAAATTTATGTATTCCTTTAAAATTACTATTGGCGTTTTAAGAGTAAAACATCATCACTCTCATTATCGAGTCAATTCCTTCCATGTTTAAAACATCTTTTAAACATTGCATGGCGGAATCGTCTTCAGATAATATTGAGTATTTTCTATTTACAGAACCTATAATTGTATTCAATCCCAAAGGCATAGCCATTGTTAAAAACGCACTTTCCAACGGACTCCTTACGGGCGAACCGTCGGCTTTTTTTGACGGCAGCATTGTAGTAAAATTGCTTAAACCGACAGAAATATTTATTCCCTTCAAATCTTCGTCTTGATGAATAAAACCAAGTGCATTCATCAATCTTCTAAAATCACCGTTCGAGTCGCTGCCTATCGGCATAATACCGGGGTCAAAAATAATTTCGTTGTTTGATAAATTTTTAATTTTATTTCGAGCAATGCTCACCATTGATTTCGCGGTGGAATAAATTTGTTCGGCTGTTTTGTTCATTTTCATTTCACCGTGTTCGTCTATTCCTTCAGTTATAAGGAGTATTGGAATAAACGGCTGGATTTTATAAAGATCGAACATTTCTAAGCGCGCTTCGGAGATTGAATTCAGAATTGGCTTTTTGTTTCCCGCCCGCACGGAATCGTATGCTTTAAGTCCCGCTTCGGCAATTATGGGATCTGGCGTATCAATAGAAAGCGGTTGAGAAATTTGTTCTTGAATTTTCTTTACTACTTCGCTCATCAATTCCACGGGACGCGAACCAATATTAACATCAATGTATGCCGCTCCTTTTGATGCTTGAACTTTTGCTAAATCAACAATGCCGTCAATGTTATTCTCTTCAAATAAAGAATGTGTTGTAGGAACTGAATCATTAATTGATTCGCCTATAATAGTTAGACCGGGAATGCTCATTCAATAATCTCCTCAATAATATTCCGGTTTTTGTAAAATCTACAAAGCAAATTTACAATTAGTTTATCATTTGGGTTGCATTTTTATTTATAACCCTTTTATGAAAACTATTTAACAAATACTTTTCCTCTTCCATTTGTCGAGTTAATTTCGGGATCGTACATCGCACTTGCGCTGATTGCCGGTAATTGGAATTTTCCTTTGTTAACAACACGCAGCATATAATAAAATGTTCTTTCCGACCCTGAAATTAGATTTGTAAAAAGTACAAGCCTGTCGTCTCGTACATCCATGTATTGTATGTTAAGTGGATTTTTATTTTCCCATTGAAGTTGCTGATTACCGGAAAGCCGGGGGTTTTCAATTTCAAAGCCGGAAGGGATTAAATCGCTGATTGCTATATTTTGCGCGTTAACATTATCCGAAACAAGGGATATTTTACATACAACAAGCTGTCCTTGCGTAAAATTATTTGATGACATTTCCGAACCGGTGCGGTAATCAAAATATTTTCTTCGTATTCTCATACGCGAATCTTTCTCGGCAACCTCACCCGTTTTAATTCCCTCTGTATTAACAAAGTAATAAACTTCGCCGCTGCCCGATGCTTTAAGCAAAACCGATGAAACATTTTTATCTACTTTAACATTAATATCCTCGCCGTCAAACGTTCCTATTTTTTTCCCGTCCGCAATTAAATCAACTTTAACTTTCGCATTGGAATTTATTCTCGCTGCTTTACCCAA
>CAZRMG010000032.1:9940-12503 GCA_964601095.1 uncultured Melioribacteraceae bacterium
TAATAATGAATTGAATCTGTTTGTTTGACGGTTCAACTTCTGTTAATACATTCAACATTATTGCATTTGCACGAATATCGGAATCGAACGAGCCGCCGCTTTCGCGTTCTGTTTTTTCCACATTATACTTTTGCGGAATAACTTCGTAATAATTATTCCACTTACCCATTAATGCATAAGCTCCCGCTAACAAATATTTGCTGTCGTTTGCTAGAATTCCGGGGCGCGATTTATAATAATTCATTGTTGAAATATCGCCTTTGCCCGCAGCCGCGAGAACATAAAGTGAGTATATTATTTCTTTGCTCGCAACTTTTGTTATTGTTTTGGAATTGTTTTTATAAACAACATAATCGTATGTACTTTTTTCTCGTGCTTTCTTTGAAATGTAACTCAATATTTTTGAAAGAGTATTGTCGGAAACATCGAACCCTGCTTTTTTTGCTTCGATAAGAAAATGAGCCGCGTAAACTGTTCCCCACCAATTCGATTCATTGCCGCCCGGCCAATATGAAAGCGAACCGTCCCACAATTGCATCGATTCAATTTTTTTAATTCCTTCCTTTATATAATAGATAGGGTTCTGCGTTCTGTAAAATTCCGGCGCAACAAGTTTGGCAATATCTTCAAAATACAATTGAGGAAAAAGTTTTGATACAATTTGCTCAATACAGCCATGTGGATATCCGACAAGATTTTTTAATTGTTTTGCAAATTGAACTGCCGGGAATTTGCTTATTGTAATTGTTGAGTTTCTTGTACCGTTTACAAAGTCTTTGCCTATTTTAATTTTGATTTCATTTCCTGCGTAAATCGTTCCCGATGAACTTTCCGAAATGTACGGCGAGATGGGACGAACTGAAATATTTGTTTCTTCTTTAACTTTTGCCAAACCAGATGTTTCAATAATTATTTTACCCGTCCCGGTTGAGCCGTTTGCTTTAATTGTAAACTCAACACTTTTAGTGGAGTTCGGAGGAATGGTTATGCTTTTACTTTTTGAAGAAGCTACTTTTAATAGTCCCTCCGTTTTTACTTCAACATTAACATTGCTGTTTTTATTTGTTGTATTAATAACTGCAACGGGCATTACAAGCGAATCGTTGGGCGAGAGGAATCGCGGTATCTGCGGCTCAATTATAAGATCGTCGGCAACTTTCATTTTGCTTTCCGCCGAGCCGAAGCGCTGACCCGTAAAAGCAACAGCCATCAATCTTACTTCGCCGTTGAACTGAGGAATTGAAACCGGGATTTTTACAATGCCATCGCTGCCGGTTCTTCTAATACCGCTCCACAGCGCAACAAGATTAAATCTTTTGGAAGAAATCGGGTTTGTTCTTTTTTGTAATTGCCGCGCGAGTTCATCACCGCCCGTCGATGATTTTTGTGAAATGATTTCAGGTAGTAATAATTTATAAAGATCAAAACTCTCAACTTCGAGCGCGCGTTTGGAATACATGAATCCGTACGGGTCGGGTGTAGCAAAATTCTTTATTTGAAGAATGCCTTCATCAACCGCCGCGAGAGTAACGTATATATTTTTTTGAGGGGCTGTTTTGATAATTATTTCATGCTTTGTATTCGGCTTAATTTTTTGTGGAGCTGAAATAGAAACCGGCAAAAGATTTTCCTTTCGCTCTACTTTTATAGAAGCAAATCCGTGCCCGACTAAAAACGGTGCGGTATTATCAGTATTGTGTTTTTTGAACAATGTTGCCGTTATATAAACATTCGGCACATAATTATCTTCGAGTTCTAATTCGTATTGAACAGATTTATTTTTAACGTCAACATATTTGTAATCGTAAACTCCGCTGCGCTCTATTGTGATCAACATCTTCCCTGAGAACGGTGCGGTTAAAAGTATCTTAGCTTTTTCACCCGGGCTGTATTTTTCCTTATCCGCAACAATTTCTACCCTGCCTTCTTTATCAACTTCGAATGAAGATGCGGAAGACGAACCCCAGCCATAGGCGTAAAATTTTGTGAACTGGTAATAATTTTCATTTCCTTTTTTAGAAATTCTCAATTCATATTCGCCGCTCTTCGGAACAACCACTGCAAGATTCTGCTCACCGCCGGAAATGTTAATTTCTTTTTCCCATTCAAGTATGTCTTTCTTTTCCGAAGCGTAATAATATCTGTCGGAATAATCTTTCTTTAGAACTGTCTGCCATTCGAATCTCACAAGCTTTGCAACTGCTTTTAAATCGGAAGCGGGCTTGTCATCTTTATCAACGGCGACAAATCTAAAATTTATTTTTTCATTTGTAGAGAAATAATAGCCGTGGGATTTTATACCGATGAAATATTTTTCCGGATAAACATCAACGCTGGAAATTCTGTTCACGGTTCTACCAGTTAAATCGAAAACACTTACGAAAGAATGCACCGTTGCAATGCCTGAAGATTTTAAATCCGCCGGAATTATATAGCTTAATTCTGCTTTGCCTTCTTCGTTTAGTGTTCCTTCGGAAAATGAATTTGGAACACTTGTGTTTGTCAATGTTGAATTGCCGAAGTTATATGAAGAATATTTTTTACTGTAAAATTGTCTGTGCCG
>CAZRMG010000032.1:12603-13846 GCA_964601095.1 uncultured Melioribacteraceae bacterium
GAATAACCCGGTACTTCAAATGTAATTTCAAAAGCGCCTTCGGCATCAAGTGTTTTTTTGTATTCGTCAAATGTTTTTCCCGTTGGCGCAATAACTTTAATAATCGCCGGGACATCTTTAACGGGTTTTGTATAATCATCGCGGACAATACCAGTTATGTTTACCCTTTCACCGGGTCTGTAAATAATTCTATCGCCGTATAGAAATGTTTTATATCCATCCGAAGAAGAAACTGCGCCGCCAACATCAAAACGTGATGTTTCAATATTTGTTTCCTTAAGATCAAGGAAATTAAAATCATTTGTTGTTTCCGCCGTTATCAACCTTAGCGTAAAATCTTTTAAGCTTTCTTTAGTGTTTTTGAAGTGAATAACCCCGCTCGAATTTGTTTTGCCGTTTAACAAAATTTGATTATTCGAAGAGATTAAATTTATTTCTACATCACTTACAGGTTCGGCGGATGCAATTGAATTTACAAATACAATCATTTCGTTGGCGGCTTTTTTAACAATAATTCCCAGATCGGAAAGAGCAAGAATTTTTGTTGCGTAAACCCACCTGTCTTCAGTGGACATCACCTGGACAACATATAATCCTTTTTGTTTTTGTTGATAAACATCATCGAGATTTACATTAAACTTTTGCAGCCAGTTTTGTCCACCGCTTAATTTTACAGATGTTTTTGAAAGTGTTCGACCAAATCTTTCAAGGTCGCCCTCATAAAAATATGTGTCGTAATTATAGCTGTCATATTCATCATAATATTGGTTGCTGTTATTGTACTGACTCAAAAAATGAAGCAGGTTATTTTTAAACACCTGAGATATTTCAACATCGGCGCCTTGTATATTAACTGCATTAACCTGCATGTTACGCTGCCCGCCCAACATTAAGTATTTGCCTTTTCTATCGGCGAAACTTAGCGACGGATTAAGGTTAACAAACGAAACATCCTGCTCGAATTCAGTTTCAAGATCACCGCCGTAAACACCCGGCAATCCTTTCTTTATCTTAAGATTTACAATCTGCTCGTTCCCAAAATCTCCATCTATTCTAAATGAATTTTCATTAATAAAAAATGCAACATTTGCCGCGGGTTTTACTTCAACAAATTCTTTTATACGTTTATCATCCGCGGGTTGAGTTGTAAACACTTCAATCCATCTTTTATCTCCATCCACGCCCGAAGAAACTCCCGTAACCGCAAGTTTTGTAATCGGCGGCAATTCATATTCAAAAATGC